>DASXKD010000591.1:0-6348 GCA_036497045.1 Streptosporangiaceae bacterium
TTCTTCAGGATCGGGTTGGTCAGGTTGACGAACATGCTCACGTTGGCGACCGGCGGGAACCAGTAGTGGTAGTTCGGGCTCTTGGACAGGTAGAACGTGTGAATGTTGGGGATGAACTGGCTGCCCCACTGCGCCTGTCCGGTGGCCAGGTAGGTGTTGGCCGTGTCGTTGGTGAGGAACGCCGGGTAGTTGACCGTGCCGACCTTCGGCAGCCCGGACTGCCAGTAATGCGGGTTGGCCGTGTACTTGATGTTCTGCGGCGTGCAGGTCTTGCTGCTCACCTCGTACGCGCCGGTGCCGACCGGGTTCTTGTCCGGGTAGGTCACCGGGTTCGCGATCTTCGACCAGACCTTCTGGTCCACGATCCCGACCTGGTCGGCGATGTAGTAGAAGTTCGGCACCGCCACGGTCTTGAACTGCATGACCACGTTGTCGCCGCTCTGGGTGACGCTGGACAGCGCCGACCACAACGAGTTGATGTCCAGGGTCTTGTGCGTCTTCAGCAGGTTGAACGTGTACACCACGTCGGCCGGCGTCAGCGGGTCGCCGTTGCTGAACTTGACGCCCTTGCGGATCGTGAACGTCAGCGTCTTGTTGCCGTTGCTCCACGCATAGCTGGTGGCCAGCCACGGCGACGCCTTGGCATTCTGCAGCGTGTCCACGAACATCAGCGGCTCGTACACGTTGCCGAGCGAGAAGCTGATGTAGGACAGGTTGAACGGGTTGAAGTCGCAGGTCCAGGTCCCGCCACTCTCGTTGTCGATGGTCAGGACCCCGCTGGGGGCTGAGCCTGAGTTCGAGGTGCCGGAGGACGAGGAACTGCCGCCACAGGCGGCGGCGAGCAGCCCGGCGGTGGCAAGGACCGCGACAGTCATCAGGTGTCTGGGTCTCATAGTGGTAGCCCTTCACTGAGCGATACAGCAGGGAGTGTGATTTCGGCGCCGTGGATGCCCGCCTCCCGGGCCGCGTCCACGGCAAGCCCGACCGCGCCGATCAGTGGGGCATCGGACGGGAATCGGGCAACGACGAGTTCCGGCGGGAACGGCACGCCCGCGGTGAGCGCGTCCTGCAGCCCCGGCCGCAGCCGGTCCCAGGAGCGGACCATCCCGCCGCCGACCGCGATCCGCACGGGGTTGATCGCGATAGCCAGGTTTACGACGTGGAAGGCAAGCTCGGCCACGAACTCGGTCAGCAGCCGGTCCAGGTCCGGGACGTCCCGGCCCGACCCGAAGACCTCGGCGGCTTCCATCGGCCCGCCGTGCGGGGTGTGGCTGGCCGCGCGCCTGGCCAGTGCCTGCCCGCTGATCATGTCCTCCAGCATCGTCCGGGCAGCGAGCGGGACACCCACGTCGGAGGCGGCGCGCAGGTTGTACCCGATCTCGCCGGCCGCCCCGTTGCTGCCGTGCAATACGTTTCCGCCCACCACGATCGCCGCGGAGAGCCCGGTCCCGAGATTGAGATAGATGGCCGGGTCACAGCCGGCCAGCGCGCCCCAGCGCGCCTCCGCCTGGGCTGCCGCCTTAGCGTCGGTCGCCAGGCGCACCGCCGCCCCAGGGAAGGCGGACCGCACCTCGCGGCCGAGCGGCAGGTCTCCCCAGCCGTCGATGGTGGGCGCCAGTTCGACCCGGTCGTCGAACGGGATCCCGAAGGTGGACACACCGACGGCGGCCACCTCGCGGCCGGGCGCGGCCGCGGCGAGTACCTCCCTGACCGCCGCGATGCCGCGATCGAAGGTCGCCCGGGCACCCAGCTCGCCACCACTGGACACGGTGGTGGACGCGCGGAGTTCGCCATCCGGCTCGCACACGGCCATGGCGATCTTGGTGCCGCCGAAGTCGAGGCCGAGCACAACAGGCGAGTCTGCCACGGACAACCTTTCCAGAGGCGGTGCCCTCTCGCCAGGCGGTGCCTGCCGGGCGGCGCCCCTCCCACCAGGGCGGGCCCACCCACAAGGCACACCCTCTTGCCAGGGCAAAACCCTCTTGCCCAATTTTGTTAGGACAGTATCCTAACTATCAAGTGGCTACAAGGCCGCGATGCAACAGGTTGGCAACAGCTCGGCACGGCCGGCCGTCGCAGGGCCAGCGGTCCGGGCGGGCGGGGGCTGCCGGGGTGACGCTTGTAGCCGTTGTGTCATCGACGACACTCATGTAGTCGTTGTGGCCATGGTCATGACAACCGACCGGCCGGTCGGATGTGCTCACGGTAGTAGTTAAGGCAGTATTGACGCCGGAGGTGGCAGTGACGGTCATGTCGGCTGGCATTCCGGGGGCTATGTCGGCCGCTCGTCCCCAGCTCATCCGGGCGCTCAACGAACAGCTTCTGCTCGGGCACATACGGGACCACGGCCCCTGCTCCCGCGCCGACCTGGCCAGGCTGTCAGGGCTGTCCAAGCCCACCGTGTCCCTCGCGCTCGCCACGGTCGAGCAGGCGGGCCTGATCCGTGAAGCGGGCCAGCGCATCGGCCGGCCGGGCAGGTCGGCGCTGCTGTATGAGATCAGGCCGGAGGCGGGCTTCGTGCTCGGCCTGGACGTGGGGGCGCAGTACATCCGCGGCGCCCTCGCCGACCTCGCCGGGGAGGTCCGCGCCCGGTCTTCGGCGCGGTCGCACGCCTCGGGCGGGCGCAGCCGGGTCGAGGAACTGGTCAGCCTGGCCCAGGGCCTGTGCGCCCAGTCCGGGATCGCGCTGCCGACCGTGACCCAGACGGTCATCGGCAGCCCCGGCATCTACGACGCCCGCCGCAACGCCATGGCCCTGGCCGGTGGCCTGCCCGGCTGGGACCGCCCGGCGGTGCTAGCCCGCCTGCGTGAGGTGTTCGGGCAGGCCCTGGTGATCGAGAACGATGTGGACGCGGCGGCTCTGGCCGAGCGGGCGCACGGGCACGGCCGGGAGGTGGACAGCTTCGCCTTCGTGTCCGTCGGCACGGGCATCGGCATGGGCCTGGTCATCGGCGACCAGTTGTTCCGCGGCGCACACGGCGTCGCGGGCGAGATCGCCTACATGCCGCTGACCGGCGGCCACGGCACCGACGCCGCGGACGCCCGCAAGCGCGGCGCCCTTGAGGCGGCCGCCTCCGCGCCGGCCGTGGTGCGTGCCGCACGCCGGGCCGGCATGCGCGGCCAGGTCTCGGCCCGCCGGGTGTTCACCGCCGCCGCCCGCGGCGACGAGCGTGCCGCCGCGGTGGTGGCGGAGGAGGCGGCGCTCGTGGCCCGGGTGCTCTGCGCGGTGGTCACGATCGTGGATCCGCGGTTGATCGTGCTCGGCGGTGGCGTCGGCCAGGCGCCAGGGTTCGCCGAGGCGGTCACCGTGGAACTGCGGTCTATCGCGCCGGTCATGCCCGAAGTGCGGGTCAGCGCCCTGGGCACGGACGCGGTGGTCGACGGCTGCCTCGCCTCCGGTGCCGAGCTTGCCTGGGCGCAGCTCACCGGGAGCCCGGCGGGCCCGGCGGGCCCGGCAGTGTCCCCCTCGCCCGGGCTGGCCGCGGCCGGCAACGGCGACGCCGTGGATACCTGGTGACCGGGGAACTGATGGCGGCCGAGATGGCCGCCCAGCCGGAGGTGCTGGCCAGGGTCACCGCACGGGCGCCGACGGACACCAGCGCAGTGCGCGCGGTGCTGCCCCGCCCGCTGGCGGGGATCGTGTTCCTGGCCCGCGGCTCCTCGGACAACGCCGCGGTGTTCGGCCGGTACCTGGCCGAGCTGCGCGCGGGCCGCCCGGCCGGCCTGGCCGCCCCCAGCCTCTACACCCGCTACCACGCCAGCGTGGACTGGCACGGGTACCTGGTGGTGGCGCTGAGCCAGTCCGGCGCCACGCCGGAGATCATCAGCACCTGCCAGGCGGCCCGGACGGGCGGCGCCGTGGTGCTTGGCATCACCAACGAACCGCAGAGCCCGCTGGCGGACGCGGTGGACCTGGTTCTCAGCACCGACGCCGGCCCCGAGCGGGCGGTACCGGCCACCAAGACGGTGACCGCCCAGTTCGCGGTCCTGGCCACGGTCACCTCGGCGCTGCGCACCGCGCCTGTGCCCGATCGCACCCTGGACGGCCTGCCCGGTGCGGTCGCCACCGTTCTGGCTGACCCCGGCCCGGTGCGGCAACTCGCGGACCGCTGGCAGGACCTGGACCGGCTGGTGGTGGCCGGCCGCGGGCTGGCCTACGCCGCCGCGCTCGAGACCGCGCTCAAGGTGAAGGAGACCACCGGCATCCTGGCCGAGGGAATCTCCACGGCCGACCTGCTGCACGGGCCCATCGCCGCGGTGTACGCGGGTGCGCCCGTGCTCCTGGTAGACGGCGGCGGCCCGGCCGACATCGACCTGGCGGAACTGCGCGCGCTGCTCGACAGCCGCCAGGCGCAGTCGGCTTCCCTGCCGGTGCCCCCCGGCCTGCCGGAAGCGGTGCATGTGATCGCCGCGATCACCCGCGGCCAGCAGCTTGCCTACGAACTGGCCAGGGTGCGGCACGTCAACCCCGACACCCCGGCGCACCTGAGCAAGGT
Organism: Streptosporangiaceae bacterium; assembly: GCA_036497045.1. Taxonomy (GTDB): domain Bacteria; phylum Actinomycetota; class Actinomycetes; order Streptosporangiales; family Streptosporangiaceae; genus DASXKD01. The sequence goes on from DASXKD010000591.1 coordinate 4,496, forward strand.
GACCGCCACTACTTGAACCGCTCCCCGCAGGTCAGGAGCACTGGTCCCAGCGGGCAGTTCTGCGTGCGGGCATGTGGTGTGCTCCGGTGATTGGGAGGTGTCGGGGATGAGGTCGGCCCGGCCGAGGCTATCGCGCCCGGTGTTCGCCCTGCTGGCGTTCGTGTGCGCACTTGTCCTGGTCGACACCGCTTTCTTTACCGCGCTGACCCCGCTGCTCCCGCACTATGTACGGGCCGCGGGCCTGACCAAGGCTGGCGCCGGGATCCTGGTCGCCGCCTATCCGTTGGGGACCCTGGTGGGCGCGCTGCCGGGCGGGGCGCTGGCGGCCCGCCTGGGCTACCGCCCGACGGTCCTGCTGGGGCTGACCCTGATGAGCGCGTCCACCCTGGTGTTCGGCTGGGCGACGAGCCCGGTCGTGCTGGACGGGGCGCGCTTCGTCCAGGGCCTGGGCGGCGCCTGCACCTGGGCGGCCGGCATGGCCTGGCTGGCCACGGCCTCGCCGGAGGAACGGCGCGGGGAACTGCTGGGCACCGCGCTCGGGGCGGCGGTGGTCGGCGCGCTGTTCGGCCCGATCGTCGGGATCGTGGCCAACCAGGTGGGGACGGGGCCCGCGTTCGCCGGGGCGGCCGTGGCCGGGATCATTCTGATGGCGCTTGCGTTCGCCGTGCCAGTCCCGCCTGCCGTGCCGCCGCAGCCGCTGCGTGCGGCCTGGCCCGCGTTCCGGGACCCGCAGGTTGGCGCGGGCATGTGGCTGACGTTGCTGCCCGGCCTCGCCTTCGGCGTGATGGACGTGCTCGTGCCGCTGCGGCTGAGCCAGCTCGGCGCCTCGGCCACGGTGATCGGGGGGACATTCCTGGCCGCGGCGGCCATCGAGTCGGGCATCTCGCCGCTGGCCGGCCGGCTCTCCGACCGCAGGGGCGCGCTGGTGCCAGTCAGGATCGCGCTCGCCGGGGCGGTGGTGGTCTCCCTGCTGACGCCGGTGCTGCCGTCCGAGTACCAGCTGGTGGTGCTGCTCGTCGTCGGCCTGCCCAGCTACGGTGCCCTGTTCGCGCCGGCCACCGCGCTGCTGTCGGCCGGGGCGGACCGGCTGGGGCTGCATCAGGGGCTCGCCTTCGGCCTGGCCAACCTGGCCTGGGCGAGCGGGCAGGCAGTCGCGGCAGCGCTGAGCGGCGCGCTGGCCCAGGCAACCTCTGACTTCGTGCCCTACACTCTTCTCGCCGCGATCTTGCTCGGCACGCTGGCCGCCGCCCAGCGCAGGGCCGGGGCCAGCCGCTGAACGCCCGATCAGGCACCTCGTTCAGGTGTCAGGCGCAGGCGTGGCTTAACCCGCGCCTGACGTGCGGCTAGGAGGGCACTGAATGATCCTGTCTTCGATCAAGATCCAAGCCGCTGAACTGCGGCTTTACAAGGTTGATCATGGTGAAATGGGATTTATTCAGCAGGCTCCCTAGCCGGTGAAGCCGTCGAACATGTGGCTGAACGCCCAGGTGGACTGCTGGATCCCGGAGCAGGAGTTGCTGTCGATGGTGCCGGGGCAGCCGCCGTTGTCCCGCTGGATCGCCCAGATGGAAATCTCCGGCAGCCCATGGGACCGCGCGAAGCTGAGCACCGTCTGCGCGTCCTTCAGGTAGGTGACCTCGGTCTTCTTCGGGTAGTCGTCGATCCCCGGCAGGATCGTCAGGCCTTCTATTGACCACAGCCCTCGCTGGCTGAGATGCGGGTACAGCTGCGCGAGCTGCGCATGCGTGCCGTTCAGCGCCTTGATGGCCGCCGTGCCCATCTCGATGCCCGTCTGGCTGGCCTTGATGTAGTAGTCGAACGTCATGATGTTCACGGTGAACCGCACGCCGTGC
>DASXKD010000592.1:0-6721 GCA_036497045.1 Streptosporangiaceae bacterium
CGCCAGGGCGGGCGGATAGGGGGTGACCAGGGTGAACTGCGGCTTGGCCGGCCCGCCGCCGGAACGGGCGATGTCGACGCCGGCCAGCGTCCCCGCGACGAGCACCAGCGCGATGGCGGCCACGATCGTGACCCGCGTGCCTGGCCGCATGCTGGCGGTCTTGCCCCGCCCGGGGCCAGCCTTTTCGTCCTGTCCGGGGCCGGTCTTAGTGCCTTGCCCGGGGCCGGTCTTGGTGCCTTGCCCGGGGCCAGTCTTGGTGCCTTGCCCGGGGCCGGTCTTGGTGCCTTGCCCGGGGCCGGCCTTTTCGTCATGTCCGGGCCCGGCCTTGGTGCCTTGCCCGGGGCCGGCCTTGGTGCCTTGCCCCGGGCCGGCCTTGGTGCGCTTGGCTCGGCTGGCTTTCTTGCCCGGCTTGGCTTGCGTGGTCTGGTCCGCAGTGATGCCAGCGCTCGCGCCGCCCGCGCCGGTGCCCTCGCTGAGCCCGGCGCTCGCGGTGGCGCTACCGGCGTCTTCGTGCGCTGCGGCGCGGGCATCCTGGCCGAATCCCGCGGCCACACCAGCCGCACTCACCGCCACCGCGGCCGTCCCGGCCGAGGGGCGCTCGGCCTGCGAACGCGCGGCTGTATCCCCGGTCCTGGCCGCACGGGGGGACCCGTCCGCGGTGAGGACGGGGATCGGTACGGTGTGCGGGTCGTCGTCGGCGGCGAGCCCGCCAGCGGGGCGCGGGCCCGCCGTCGCGGGGCGCGTCCAGTCGATCCCCGCCTCCTGCCAAGCGGCGGCTGACTGCTGCCATACAGAAACCGCCGCGGTGGCCGTGCCCCCCGGCTCGGCAGCGCTGCCCCCCGGCTCGGCAGCGCTGCCCCCCGGCTCGGCTGCGCTGTCCTCATGGTCGGCCGCCGCGGTGCTGGCAGGCTCGGCCGCCTCGGCGGGCTCCCAAAGTTCGTCGTCGCCGAACGACAGGTCGGCGTCGTATTCATCCAGGTCACCAGCCATATCGGCGATCCCGCCTGGATAACCGCGCACGGCGGGCGCGAAGGCCACCCCACGCGGCACATGTCCCGGCGAAACGAACAGGGCGGTGCCCCCCCAGCCAGGCCCGCTGTCCGCGCTCACAGCCGCCCCGCTGGGCGGCCGCGGTACGAACTCCGTGAACGGGCGGTCAGGGGGGAGTCGGTCACGCCCGTGATGCTAGCGGTGGAGCGGGCTACAGCTGAGGCGATCCGGCAGGGTGCGCAGGTGTCGTACTGTTCCGGCTCAGGACGCTGTGTCCCGGCCGGCGTCGAGCACGGCGATACGAAGCCGCTCCATCTCGTCGTCGCTGACGCGTTCGAGGAACCGGCGCATCGTTAACTCCGCGTCGCCACCTGAGCGCAGGATCTCCATCATCACCCGGGCGTCATGCTCTTCACGCTGCTCGACGGGCCAGTACCGCCAGGCGCGGCCGTGCTTCACACGCTGCAGCACGCCCTTGCGGTACAAGATGTCCAGCACCGTCATGACGGTCGTGTACGCGACCGAGCGGTCGTACCGCAGCCGCTCCCGGACCTCGCGCACCATGCACGGGCTCTCGGCGGCCCACATCACGTCCATGATGGCCATCTCAAGTTCACCGAACTCGCGCACCCGGCGGCACCTCCGTGCCTCCATGTAAGCACGGAGCATGCCTTGTCAGCAGTGCCCCCACCGGCGCTAGGGGGAGGAAAGCGCCCCTGGGTATGGGTTGTTCGCCCCGGCCGCAGAACTTCCACCGCCCTGGGCCACCGATGCCAGGTCCTGGGCCTCGCAGGACCGTGGGCCAGCGCGCAGTCGAAGGCCGGCGTGAAGTGGATCTCACCCGGCCGGGGACGCTGCTGCGCCCGGTAACCTAGGACACGCCCAGATAGGGGCGGCAAGACCACCAGTCACACGTCGGAAGAGGCGATGTCCGCAGTGCCTCCGGAGTCGCCGCGGGCGTCCGCGGCTCCAGCCGAGCACACGACCGAGCTTTCCGGTCAGGAATCACAGGCCGGCAACACCGGCACGGATTTCGGGCCGAACGAATGGCTCGTCGATGAGTTGTACCAGCGCTACCTGGCCGATCCCTCGTCGGTGGCCATGGAGTGGTGGAACTTCTTCGCTGACTACCGGCCTCCCTCGGGGAGCCCGGCACCGCCGGCCACCGCCGCGGTGCAGGCCGCCAGGCCAGCACCGGCACCAGTCGCACCGGCACCGGCCGCGGCGACGCCAGGCACACCGGCGAACGCCGTGCCCGGGAACGCCGGACCGGCACCGGCCGCGCCGGCCGCACCTGCGGCGCCGGCCGCCCCAGCAAGGACGGCCGCCGCGCCTGCCCGCCCGGCCCAGCCCGCGCCGGACGGTAAGCCGGCCGCGGAGCCAGCCAGCGCGGCTTCGCCGCACGACGCCACCACGGTGCGGCTGCGCGGCGCCGCCGCACGTACGGCCGAGAACATGGCGGCCAGCCTCGGCGTTCCCACGGCGACCAGCGTGCGGGCCATCCCGGCCAAGCTGCTGGCCGACAACCGGATCGTGATCAACAACAACCTGGCCCGCGGCCGGGGCGGGAAGGTCTCCTTCACCCACCTCATCGGCTTCGCCGTGGTGCGGGCGCTGCGTGCGATGCCGGAGATGAACCGTTCCTTCACCACGGTCGACGGAAAGCCGGGTGTGGTCACGCCGGAACACGTCAACTTGGGCCTGGCCATCGATGTGACGGGGCGCGACGGGTCACGGCAGTTGCTCGTGCCCAGCATCAAGGCGGCGGAGGACATGGACTTCCGCCAGTTCTGGATGGCTTACGAGGACATCGTGCGCCGGGCCAGGACCGGCAAGCTGACCATTGACGACTACACGGGCACCACGATCACGCTGACCAACCCGGGGACCATCGGCACCGAGCATTCCGTGCCCCGGCTGATGGCCGGGCAGGGCTGCATCGTCGGCGTGGGGGCGATGGAGTACCCGGCCGAATACCTCGGCGCGTCCCAGGAGACCCTGGCCCGCCTGGCGGTCAGCAAGACCGTGACGCTGACCTCCACCTACGACCACCGGATCATTCAAGGCGCCCAGTCCGGCGAGTTCCTGCGCCGCATGCAGCAACTCCTGCTCGGCGAGGACGGTTTCTACGACGCCGTCTTCAAGGCGCTGCACATCCCCTACGAGCCCGTGCGCTGGGTGCGCGACATCGCCGCCTTGCACGACGAGGACGTGACCAAGCCGGCCCGGGTGCTCGAACTCGTCCACGCCTACCGGGTCCGCGGTCACCTGATGGCGGACACCGACCCGCTGGAGTACAAGCAGCGCAAGCACCCCGACCTGGACATCAACCAGCACGGCCTGACCCTGTGGGATCTGGAGCGCGAGTTCCCCACCGGGGGCTTCGGCGGCAAGCCGCTGATGAAGCTGCGGGAGATCCTCGGCGTGCTGCGCGACTCCTACTGCCGGACGGTCGGCGTGGAGTACATGCACATCCAGAACCCGGAGGAGCGCGCCTGGCTGCAGGACCGGATCGAGCGCCCGCACGGCCGGCCCAGCCACGACGAGCAGATGCACATCCTGTCCCGGCTGAACATAGCCGAGGCCTTCGAGATGTTCCTGCAGACCAAGTTCGTCGGCCAGCGCCGGTTCTCCCTGGAGGGCGCCGAGTCCCTGATCCCGCTGCTCGACGCGGTGCTCACCGAGGCCGCACGTGCCTCGCTGGACGAGGCCGTGATCGCGATGGCGCACCGCGGCAGGCTGAACGTGCTTGCGAACATCGTGGGCAAGTCCTACGCGCAGATCTTCGGCGAGTTCGAGGGCAACCTCGACCCGCGGACCACCCATGGATCCGGCGACGTCAAGTACCACCTCGGCGCCGACGGCGTGTTCAACGCCAGCGACGGCTCGTCCATCGCTACCTCGCTGGTCGCCAACCCCAGTCACCTGGAAGCGGTCGACCCGGTCGCCGAGGGCGTGGTCCGGGCCAAGCAGGACGTGCTCGACATGGGCGAGCCCGGGTTCACCGTGCTCGCGGTGCTCGTCCACGGCGACGCGGCGTTCGCGGGCCAGGGCGTCGTGGCCGAGACCTTGAACCTGTCCCAGCTCCGTGGGTACCGCACCGGCGGGACCGTGCACATCGTGGTCAACAACCAGGTCGGGTTCACGACCTCGCCACAGTTCTCGCGGTCCAGCGTGTACAGCACGGATGTCGCGCGGATGATCCAGGCGCCGATCTTCCACGTCAACGGCGACGACCCCGAGGCGGTCGTCCGGGTAGGCAGGCTGGCCTTCGCCTACCGCCAGGCGTTCGGCAAAGACGTTGTCATCGACATGATCTGCTACCGGCGCCGCGGCCACAACGAGGCGGACAACCCGTCCTTCACCCAGCCGCTGATGTACGACCTCATCGACGCCAAGCGGTCCACGCGCAAGCTCTACACCGAGGCCCTCATCGGCCGCGGCGACATCACCATGGAAGAGGCCGAGCAGGCGCTGCGTGACTACCAGCGGCAACTGGAGCGCGCCTTCACCGAGACCAGGGAAGCGGCCAGCCAGCTCGCCGTTCAGGGCGCGGTCATCCGGCCGGCTCCTGCCCAGCCGGAGGCGATCGACCACGCTGCCGTGCCCACGGCCACCACGGACGAGGCCATCAAGCAGATCATCGACAGCCAGCTCAGCGTGCCCGAGGGGTTCACCGTCCATCCGCGGCTGCTGCCGCTGCTACAGCGCCGTGCCGCCATGGTGGCCAACGACGCGATCGACTGGGCCACCGGCGAGCTGCTTGCCTTCGGCGCGGTGCTGATGGACGGCCACACGGTGCGGCTTGTCGGCCAGGACACCCGCCGCGGCACGTTTGGCCAGCGGCACGCCGTCCTCGTGGACAGGCATACCGCGGCGGAGTACACCCCGCTGCGCCGGTTCAACTCGGCTAGCGCGAAGTTCCACGTCTATGACTCGCTGCTGTCTGAGTTCGCGGCGGTGGGCTTCGAATACGGGTACTCGGTGGCCCGCCCGGGAGCTCTGGTCTGCTGGGAGGCACAGTTCGGTGACTTCGTCGACGGTGCACAGACGATCTTGGACGAGTTCGTCACCTCCGGTGAGCAGAAGTGGGGCCAGCGCTCCAGCGTGGTGCTGCTGCTGCCGCACGGGTACGAGGGCCAGGGCCCTGACCACTCCTCGGCCAGGGTGGAGCGGTTCCTGACCCTCTGCGCACAGGACAACATGACGGTGGCCATGCCGACCACGCCGGCCAACTACTTCCACCTGCTGCGCTGGCAGGCACTGTCCGGCCGCCGCAAGCCGCTGATCGTCTTCACGCCCAAGTCGATGCTCCGGCTGAAGGCCGCCACGTCTGCCGTGGCCGACTTCACCGGGGGTTCCTTCGAGCCGGTGATCGGCGACCCGCGGCCGGCCGACCCGGCAGGTGTGCGCACCGTGGTGCTGTGCGCCGGCAAGATCTACTACGACCTCGCCGACAGACGCGCCGCCGAGAGCCGCGACGACATCGCGCTGATCCGGGTGGAGCGGCTCTACCCACTGCCCCTCGGGGAGATACTCGCCGAGCTCGACCGGTACCCCGCCGAGGCCGAGATCGCCTGGGTGCAGGAGGAGCCGACCAACATGGGCGCCTGGCCGACCATGGCGCTGTGGCTGCCCGGGCTGCTGGAACGGAAGATACGGCTGGTCGCACCACCGGCCAGTTCGGCGCCGGCGCTGGGTTCGTCCATTGCGCACGCCGCCGACCACAAGGCGGTCATCGAGCGCGCGCTCGGCCGGGGCTAGCGCATGTACTTCACCGACCGGGGTATCGAGGAGCTTGCCGAGCGGCGGGGCAGTGAGGAGATCAGCGTGGGCTGGCTCGCCGAGCGGCTGAGGGAGTTCGTCGATACTGCGCCCGAGTTCGAGGTGGCGGTCGACCGGCTCGCGACCTGGCTCGCCAGGCTCGACGACGAAGACTGACCCGCGGCCGCCCCGCGCGGGGCATAGTTAGCACACCGGGCGTGCGCGCTCCGTCACGCGCTCACTCGCGATGCATCTTGACTTTCGGTCAACGCGATATATCGTGTTAGGGACAGGTTGATTGAACGCCTGAGCACCTTGGCCTGATCGCGCAGCCAGTCGCGCGGCCGCACCGCAGTCGGCGCGGAGAGGGGACGGACATGAGCCCGGTGTTCCGCCACGGCAGGCTGCGCCTCTACCTGCTCAAGCTGCTGGATGAAGCGCCGCGGCACGGCTACGAGGTCATCAGGCTTCTTCAAGATCGTTTCATGGGTATCTATGCGCCCTCGCCAGGGACCATCTACCCACGTCTGGCCAGGCTTGAAGAAGAGGGCCTGGTAACCCACGACGAGGCCGACGGCAGGAAGGTCTACCGCATCACGGAAAAGGGCCGCGAGGAACTGCGGGCCCGCCTCGACGACCTCACCGAGCTTGAAGAAGAGATCACGGCCTCCGTCCGCGACATCACCCGCGAGGTCACCGAGGACGTCAGGGACACGGTGCGGACGCTGCGCGAGGAGTTGTCCTGGGCGGCCCGGGAGTTCCACGGCAGGGCGCACCAGGCGCCGGGGGGCGCCGACCCCGGCGGGGACGCCCGGCATGCCAGGACCGACGAGGCGCGGGCCCGGGCCGGGGCAGCGCGGGCGCGGGAAGCCGCCGCCCCAGAGCAGGCGACGCGGGCCAAGGCGGACGCGGGCCAGGCTCGCCATGACGCGGAGCAGGCGCGGCGCGACGCGGAGCAGTCCGGAGA
>DASXKD010000593.1:0-24307 GCA_036497045.1 Streptosporangiaceae bacterium
GTCCCGGGCTGCTGCGGGCCGCCTGGCCTGGAAAAAAGCCGGACTGTGAAATCCGCGGCGCCCGCTGTCAGAACTTCGCAGGCGCTGTCACACGAACACGAACTTCTACTACAACCGCTACCAGTAAACACCATGACGCCAGCCCCGCAGGTACGGATACTGGTTTCTGCAGGCACGGATCCTTCGGCGATCACCTCATGAGCTAGCGGTGTCTGCCTCCTGAGCGCGCAGCAGCGCCACGCACGCCGCATCGCCGCAGGTCCGGCCGGAGCCCAGGCGCGGCCTGCCGCACTGGCAGGTCGGCCGGAGGCGGGCCAGCCACACGGCATACGCCACCAGTTCGGCAGTGCCGCCAGTGCCCGGCACCGACACGACGGGCCGAATCCCGCCACCCGGCAGGGCAAGCCACTCGCGCGACCTATCGGCACCGGTGCTCTCTGCGATGGGGCCCACTGCTCTATCTTCCCGCTGTGGGCGGGAAGCCGCCGGGCAGGGTTGTGGCCTTGCTCACGGATCCGCTCACGAGATGAAGCCCGGTGCAGCCCGCCTGGCGTAGCCTTTGCCGCGCAAGGCTATTGCCTGTTCCTAGTCGTGCGGGAGGCGATGTATCCGCGATGACGTCGCGGGCGTGCGCTCCTACCTGCTGCACTGTGAGCGGTCCTCCGGCCAGTACCTGTTTGACCCGCTTGTGTCGGCCGGCCACGATTTCGGCATCGAGATCGACGGCTTCCGGGCCCCGGGAATCTGAAAGGTGGGCCCATGGTCCCCACGCACAGCCGGTACGTGATCGTCGGAGCAGGCATCCACGGGCTCTCCACGGCCTGGCATCTCGGCCGGGAACTGCGGGCCCGCGGGCTCGGCGGGGGTGCGGACATCCTGGTCCTCGACAAGCACGCAGTCGGCGCGGGCGCGTCCGGCATCGCGTGCGGGACCGTCCGCAACAACTACTTCCAGCCCGCGATGCGCGAGCTGATGGCGCATTCGGTGTCGGTGTGGGAGTCGGATCCGGATGCGTTCTCCTACCACCCGGTCGGCTTCCTGCAGATCGCGCCGGAGGTGATGTCCGAGGACGTCGCGAAGATCTTCGCCGAGCAACAGGCGATCGGCTACCCGTCGGTGCTCATCGAGGGGGACCATGACTGCAACCGCTACCTGCTGGACATGTTCGCCGACTGGCAGGCGCCAGGGATCACCACGGTGCTGCACGAGAAGAAGGGCGGGTACGCGAACAACATCCGCGCGGTTCGCGGCCTGGCGGCGAAGGCCGAGGCCGAGGGCGCCCGGATCGCCACCGGGGTCCGCGTCACCGGGATCCGGCTGGCCGGTGGCGCCGTGACCGCGGTGGAAACCGACCAGGGCACGATCACCTGCGATCACCTCGTGGTCGCCGCCGGGCCGTGGATCCGCGACCTGTGGGCGTGGCTGGACCTGCCGGAAACGATCACGGTGGCGGGGCCGGGCGGTACCGGCGGGTCGGACCGGCCGATGTGGACCTACTGGGCACTGCAGGAGGGCACGCTGGGGATCGAGCCGACGGAGTTCACCGACAACCGCGGCGACTTCCCGCCGGTCACCCACGTGGACTCCGCCGAGCCGCTCATCGACGACATCACCGGTGACCTCATCACGGACAAGCTGTGGGGCATCTACTACAAGCCCGACTTCAACTTCGCCGGGCTGCAGGGCGGCGCCGCCCCGAATGTCGTCGCCAAGCCCGCCGGCGCCATCGCCATCGACCCGTACGGGCCGGAGAGCCCGGAGTACACGGTGGCCGACGACTTCGTCCGGATGTGGACGTCGGGGCTGGCGCATTGCCACAAGAGGTTCCAGGGCAAGCGGCACCTGTACAAGCATGAGCGCAGCGGCGGAATCGGCGCGTTCACGCCGGACAGCTTCCCGGTCTTCGACACCTTCCGGCAGAACGCCTACGTGATCGCCGATTCCAACCACGGGTTCAAGATGATCGGCGTCGGTGCCCTGGTCGCGAAGGAACTCCTCGGCGAACAGCAAGCGCTCCTCGAACCGTTCCGGTTCGGCCGTTACCGCACCGGGGACCTGCACCCGGTGAGCAACTCACCGTTCCCTTGGAGCTGACCCAGCCACCGGGCGCACCCCTGGCAGGCCGGGAATCAGCGCTCCTGCTCGTACTTGAACGAAAGCTGCAGCTTCGTGCGGTAGGTGATCGCCCCGCCCTCCTCCAGGTGAATGTCCTGCTTAATGACTTCGGCCACCCGCAGATCGCGGATCGTCTCGGCTGCGATCCTGATCGCCGCCGCCGCCGCATCTTCCCATGATGTGCTGCTCGTCCCGATGACCTCGGTCACTCTGTAGACGCTCACCACACTCTCCTTCGTGGGCTGCCGCCAGCCTGGGCGCTGCCAGGAACGGGGTCCACGTTATAGAGCGTGATCGATTCCGGCGATGGTTTACACAGTTGACAACCATGGAGTCTGCGCGCAGGCTCGTGGTTGACACAACTGTAAACCTTGATCGCCGGGAGGCGAAATGCAAGGACTGCATAGCCCAGAGGCTGTCGGCAGCACGCACCAGGCTGCGCATCAGGCCATCGGGCGCTACTAGAGCGTGGGATGGCCGACGGCACCGCACCGTGAAGGTACCCGCCTTCCACGGAATCGACCCGGAGCCCTAAACCGGCCACGGCCCGGCCCCGCCGCCCGCGGGGCCGGGCCAGCCCCGGCCGTGACCGGGCAGGCGGCCGGCCGCATGGCGGCCCAGGTGAAGCGGGCGGTGCCTATCTTGCCGCAGGCACTAGCGATCGCGGCGGCGTGGGCTAGCCTGCCGCTGTGCTCGCCTGTGTCGTGGACTGCGTCACTGCACGGGCGCAATTTTCCGCTCCCGCCGTGGGCCGCACGCCGATACCGCGGCCGGCTCTGGGCGCTGGGTCCTGTCCCCGGCCGGGCGCTCGGTACCGGCACGCAGTGACGCATGCGGTTCTCTCGCGGGCCGTGGACTGACCGGGGGCTGCCCAATGGAACCTGCCGAGACGATGTCCGCTTCAGCGGTATCCGCGCCCGGGCGCGAGCCGGTGGCATTGCGGGCACGCCGCCTGGCCGCCGCGCGACGCCGGGCCACCGCGCTCCTCGCGGCGGTGACGGCGCTTTTTTTGGCCGTGACCGCGATCGGCGTCCACGGGACCCTGCTCGGCTATGTGCAGGCCGGCGCCGAGGCGGCCATGGTCGGGGGCGTGGCCGACTGGTTCGCGGTGACGGCCTTGTTCCACCGTCCCCTGGGCCTGCCGATACCGCACACCGCGCTGCTTGTCGAGCGGAAGGATCAGTTCGCCGCCACTCTCGGCCAGTTCGTGCAGGAGAACTTCCTCAACGCCGATGTTCTTGCCGAGCGGATCCGCTCCGCTCGCCTCGTTGCCCGCCTGGCCGCCTGGCTGGGTGACCGGGCCTACGCGGCCCGCTTCGCCGGTCGCGCCGCTGATCTGGTGGTCACGGTGGCCGAGGCTTTGCGTGATGAGGATGTCCAGCGCGTGCTCACTGCCGAACTGACCCGGGCGCTGGAGGCCGTCGAGGTAGCGCCGCTGGCCGGACGGGTCCTGCGGGTCATCATCGCTGGAGGTCACCACGATGAGCTGTTCAACACCATCGTGTCCGCCGCCGACCGCTATCTGGCCGACCACTACGAGGAGCTGCGTGATCTGTTCGAGGGCGAGTCCCCCCGCTGGGTGCCCGACGCGGTTTACCGGCTGGTCTTCGACCGTTTGCACACCCGCCTGCGCCAGCGGCTGGCGGCGATGGCTGCCAATCCCGACGACGAGACCCGGCATCAGTTCGAGGAATGGATCGCCGGCCTCCCCGATCGCCTCGAGACATCCCCGGAGCTGCGCGAGCGCGGTGAGCGTCTCAAGCGCGATGTCCTGAGCAGCACTACGCTGCGGGACTGGTCCTCCTCGCTGTGGCAGCAGGCCAAGGACGCCCTGCGGGCCCAGGCCGCCGATCCGGAATCCGAGCTGCGCCGCAGGCTGGCCGATGTGCTGGTAGCGGCCGGCTCGCGCCTGGGGTCAGACCACCACCTGCAAGAAGGCCTGGAGCGCATGGTCGAATCAGGAGCCAGGGCACTCGCCGACCAGTTCCACGACGAACTCGCCGGCCTGGTCACCGGGACCATCCAGCGGTGGGATGCCGCGGAGACGTCGAGCCAGCTCGAGCTGCTCCTCGGGCGCGATCTGCAGTACATCCGCATCAACGGCACCGTGGTGGGAGCGGGCGTAGGACTGGCCCTGCACGCGATTGCCCAGGCTCTGGCCTGATAGCGGTTCGTGGCTCAGGGCCGGAGGACGATCCTGCCGGGCATGCCGCCAGCGGCCTTCGGCCTCCTCGACCCCGGCGCCACGATGACCGCCGACGGCGGTGGGCTGGTCAGCGCCGCGCTGCGCCCGATCGAAGGGCGCCCTGACGCTCTCATCAGCGGGCTGACGAAATCACAACGGCTCGCCGCGCAGCGCCAGGACGTGTCCAGCGGCGTGGTCCTAAGATCAACTTATGAGCCCGGTTTACTGAGCCCCGGCCGGCTACCCCGCCGGACCTAGGTCCAGACACGCCACCACCGCCAAGCACACGCTGACCCCGGATCGGTCACTGTTCCGGCGAGGACAGACAGCGGCACGCGGACGGGAGCCGGCGGCACGGCACGAGTGTGGAGGCAGCGTGGGCATCATCCGGGTGGGTGTGGTCGGGGCCGGGTGGATAGCACGTGAGCACCGCCGGGTGCTCGACTCGGTGGCGGAAGCCGAGCTGGTGGCGGTCTGCGACCTCGACCAGGAGCGGGCCGGGGAGCTGGCAGCCGGCACCGGTGCGCGCGTCTACACCGACTGGCGCGACCTGCTCGACCGCGAGGATCTCGGGGCGCTGCTCGTCTGCACCCCGCCGCGATCCCACCGCGAACCGGCGGTCGCCGCGCTGAGCGCAGGGCTGCCTGTCTACCTGGAAAAGCCGATCGCGCGCACCCCGCAGGACGCCGTGCCGATCGTCGCGGCGGCCGAGCGAACCGGCACCGTGTGCGCGGTCGGCTATCAGTGGCACGCGCTCGACCTGCTCGGTGACCTGCCCGGAGTGCTGGCGGGGCAGCAGATCGGCGCCATGGTCGGCACCTGCATCGGGCCGACGCAAAGCCGTCCGTGGTTCCTGGACCGGCGCGCAGGCGGCGGCAACCTGCTGGAACGTGGCAGCCATCACCTGGACCTGGCCCGGGCCGTGGCGGGGGAGGTGGCAGCGGTCCAGGCCGCCGCCGGGCGGGTCCGGCTGGCCCGCAGTGCCGGCGGTACCGGGGACATCGACGACGCGCTGACCATGCTGCTCCAGCACGCGTCCGGCGCCCTGGCCACGATCGTGGTCGCGTGGACCCGGCCAGGCCAGCCGGGCAGCTTCAGCCTGGACATCCTCGCATCCGAGGCGACGCTCCGGCTGGCGCTCGACCCCGACTTCACCCTCACCGGCGTGAGCGGCGGCCAGCGGGTCGACCGCCGCGCCGCGTCCCATCCGTTCGAGCGCTCGATGCGCACCTTCCTGCGCGCGGTCGCCGAGCGCGACCCGGCGGCGGTGGCCTGCACGCCACGGGACGCGGCCGCCACGCTCGCGGTGGCCGCCGCGGCCGAACGGGCCCTGGAGACCTCGCGGTCGGTCCCGGTCGAGAGGCTATGACCGGCGGTCCCGGTCGAGACATTCAGACCGGAGCCGGGTGCGCGGCCCCGGCGCCGGCCGGCGCCCGCCGGGCTAGAGGTTTCCCGCGTATTCCTGGTAGGCCTTGACGATGCCGGGGTCGCTGCCGAGGAACGAGTGCTTCGACATATCCGGGGAGTAGCGGGAGGCCGGCGGCGTCTTCCCCGCCGCTTCGGCCACGGCCCGGATGTGATGAGGTGCGGCGCCGCAGCACACGCCCAGGTAGCGCGCGCCCAGCCCGAGCGCCTCGGCGGCGAACTCGCCTAGTTCCTGCCGGGTGCAGGTGAACGGGTCGAGCGCGGTGGGGAAGGCCTGCTGCCCGCCCCGCTGCGGGTCCCGCAACGACTGCATCGTCGGCTCCGTCTCGGTCGTCCGGTAGGGCACCGGCAGGGCCGCCACCTCGCAGGACACCGCCTCCCGCACCCGCCGCAGCACCGGCAGCATCGTCCGTGGCCCCCGGATGCAGTTGAGGCCGACCACCGTGGCCCCGGCCTGTTCCGCCTGGCGGCAGGCTTCCTCCGGGCTGACCCCGTCTCGCATGCTGCCGTCCCGGTGCACGGCGAACGTCACCACCGCGGGCAGGCCCGCGGCACGGATCGCCTCCAGCGCGAGGAGTGCCTCGCCCAGCCAGCTGAACGTCTCGGCAATGACGAAGTCCGCGCCCGCGCCGGCGGCCCAGGCCACTTGCTCCTCGAACGCCTCCCTGGCCTCGCGCACCGCCGGGGTTCCCGGCTCGTACACGTTGGTGTTGCACAGGTTGCCGGCCAGCAGCGTGCCCGTTTCCCTGGCCACGGCGGCGGCGATGGACAGGGCCTGCCGGTTCAGCGGCTCCAGGATGTCCGCTTTGCCGATGACCCGCAGCTTGGCCCGGTGGCCGTAGTAGGTGAAGGCTTCCACCACGTCGGAGCCTGCATGCACGAACTCGCGATGCAGTTCCTCGACGACGCCGGGGTGATCCAGGACAACCTCGGGGACGAACGCCCCGGCCTGGAGGTACCCACGCCGCTCGCACTCGAACAGGTACCCCTCCGCGCACACCACGGGGCCGCCCTCCAGCATCGCTGACAGATCCGCCATGGGTCCTCCTCACTCCTGGTCGTGTAGCCCGGGGGAGTGCCCCCCGGAACGCCCGGTGGCCATCCGTGTTGGCCCAGGGGACGACCCCGTGGAACCCCCGCTGGCTCAAGGCCCCGTTCCTTTGTCACGTGGCCTTGGCCATGCCTGCGCGGGCATGCGGGCTACGGTACCGATTCCTGCGCTGCTTCGTAATGCATGAAAAAGCTGATCTAGCGCGCGCCGGCGGCGCGGCGGCAGACTGGCGCCATGCCAGCCTGGGAAAACAAAGACACATGCACGCAGGCGTGGGCCGCGGTGAACCCGCGATCCAAAGCCCATGCGCAGCGGGCCAGCCGGGTGCTGCCCGGCGGCGTCACCCATGACGTGCGGCGGGCCGCGCCGTTCCCCCTTGCGGTCGCGCGTGCGGACGGCGCGCACAAGTGGGACCTCGACGGGCACGAGATCATCTGCTACGTGATGGGCCACGGTGCCCTGCTCCTGGGGCACAGCCACCCCGAGGTGGTGGCGGCGGTCCGGCACCAGGCGACGGTTGCCTTCCACCCGGGCGCCTCGCACGAGCTGGAGACCGAGTGGGCCGAGGCGGTCGTGGGGCTGGTGCCCTCGGCCGAGCTTGTCCGGTTCACCGCCAGCGGCACCGAGGCCTCGCTGCTGGCCCTGCGCCTCGCCCGGGCAGCCACCGGCCGGGAGCGGGTGGTCAAGCTGGCCGGTCACTTCCACGGCTGGCACGACCAGGTCAGTTTCGGCACCGATCCGCCGTTCCGCGGGCCGGACACGGCCGGGGTGCCCGGCGTGCTCGGCCAGGTGGTGACGGTCGTGCCCGCGGACGCGCAAGCGCTCGCCGCGGCACTCCGCGACGAGGACGTCGCGGCCGTCATCCTCGAGCCCTCCGGGGCGGCCTGGGGAACGGTGCCGCTGCCCGCCGGGCTGCTCACGGAGCTGCGCGCGCTGACCGCGGCCACCGGGACGGTGCTGATCTTCGACGAGGTGGTCTCCGGTTTCCGCTGGTCGCCTGGCGGAGTGCAGGCGGTGGCGGGGGTGACCCCCGACCTCACCGCGCTCGGGAAGATCCTGGCCGGCGGGATGCCGGGCGGCGCGGTGACCGGCCGGGCGGACCTCATGGGGCACCTGTCTCGCGACGGCGGCGACCCGCGCCGGGTCGGCCATCCCGGCACGCACAACGCGCACCCGGTGTCGGCCGCCGCCGGGATCGCCGCGCTGCGCGCGTGCCGGTCGGGGGAGCCGCAGGGGCACGCGGCCAATCTCGCCGCTGCCCTGCGCGCCGGGCTCACCAAGGCCCTGGCGCAGGCCGGCGTGCCCGGCCAGGCTTATGGCGAGAGTTCGGCCTTCCACCTGCTCATCGGTCATCCGGGCGAGCCGGAGGAGGCCGACCTGGCGACGCTGAAGTCCGCAGGAATGAGCCCGGAGCTGTCCGCCGAACTGCATGCCGGCATGCTCCTGGAGGGCGTCCAGCTGTTTCACGGCTCTGGCTTCCTGAGCGCCGCGCACACCGGGGACGACGTCGAGCGGACCGTGGCGGCGTTCGCGGCGACGCTGGCCCGCCTGCCCGCCGGCCTGCTCCGGTGACCGACCTCGCGCTCGCCGGCGGCCGGGTCCTCGACCCGGGGCGGGGCATCGACGGCCGGCTGGACATCGGCGTCACCGCCGGGCGGTTCGGCGCTATCGGCGACCCCGGCCCGGCCACCGGCCCGGCTGCCGCGACGATCGACGCGAGCGGGCTGGTGCTCGTCCCCGGCCTGGTTGACCTGCACACGCACCTGTATTCCGGTGTCTCGCACTACGGCATCGACCCCGACGCGCACTGCCTGCGCCGCGGTGTCACCACCGCCGTGGACGCTGGCTCCGCGGGCGCACAGACCTTCCCCGGGTTCCGCCGCTACGTGATCGAGCCCGCGGACACCCGCGTCTTCGCGTTTCTCCACGTCGCGGTGCAGGGGATGATCACCACCCTGGTAGGCGAGCTGGAGGACCTGCGCTGGGCCTCGCCGGACCAGGCTGTCGCGAGAGCCAGGGAGCACCCGGACCTGATCGTCGGCGTGAAGGTACGGCTCGGCTACCAGATGGTGGGCAACGATCCGCAGCCGGCGCTTCGCCTGGCCCGCCAGGCCGCCGGGCAGCTCGGCCTGCCGCTGATGGTGCACATCATCGACATGCGCGAGCCCATCACCTGGCTGCTGCGCCAGCTGGGGGAGGGGGACATCGTCACGCACTGCTTCCACGCGAACGAGGGCGGGATTCTCGCACCCGACGGCCGTCTGTACCCGGAGGTGGCGAGCGCCCGCGCCCGCGGTGTCGTCTTCGACGTCGGGCACGGTGCCGGCAGCTTTGCCTACCGCGTGGCCAGGGCCGCCTTCGCGCAAGGTTTCCCGCCGGACACGGTGTCCAGCGACCTGCACGCCCACAACGTCGCGGGGCCGGTGTACGACCAGGCGACCACCCTGTCGAAGCTGCTGCACTGCGGGATGAGCCTGGCCGAGGTGGTCGCCGCGACGACCACCGCACCGGCGGCCGCCATCCGGCGCTCCGGCGAGGTGGGCACCCTGGCGCCCGGCCGCACGGCGGACCTGACCGGCTTCGAGCTGCGGGCCGGCGAATGGATGCTGCCCGACGGCGCGGGCGACACGGAACTGGTGGAGACGCTCATCGTGCCGCGGCTTGTCGTGCGGGCCGGAACGGCGCACCGGCTCGATGCGGTCATCCCTGGAACCGGGTCACGCGCGTGAGCGGTGGTTCCGGCCAGGGCCGCTTTGTGGCACACAAAACGGACTTGCCACCGCCCCCTGGTTCCCTGACGGTGACGGGTGGCACCGTGGTGACGCCCGCCGGGCCGCTGCCCGCCGATGTGGCGATCGAGGATGGCCGGATTGCCGCGCTGGCACGGCCGGGGCCGGTGCGCGCCACACCTGACCGCCTCGACGCCACCGGGTGCCTCGTGCTGCCGGGCGGCGTGGACCCGCACTGCCACATCATGGCGGACGTGGCCGCGGCAACCAGGGCCGCCGCCCTCGGCGGCACCACCACGCTGCTGTCGTTCACCAGTCCCTGGCCGGGTGAGGGACCGGTCGAGTGCCTCCTGCGCCACCGCGAGGAACTCACCGGCGGCCGGGCCGCGGTGGATGTGGGACTGCACGCGATGCTCTACCAGCCGGACGAGGTGCCCAGCCTGGCGGCGCTCCGGGACGTCGGGGTGTCCGGGATCAAGGTATTCCTCGCCTACTCCGAACTGGGGATCATGTGGTCTGCCCGCGGGCTGCTCGAGCTGATGGCCGCCGCGGCCCGGCATGGCCAGCTGGTCCAGGTGCACTGCGAAGAGGGCGAGCTGATCGACGGCCTGGCTGCCGCGGCGGTGGCGGCCGGCCGCACCGGGGTGCGGGTCTTCGCGGAGACCCACCCGCCGGGGGCCGAGGCGGCGTCGGTGGCCCGGGTGCTGGAGACGGCGCACATCACCGGGGCGAGGAGTTATCTGGTGCACCTGTCGTGTGCCGGGGCGCTCGACCAGGTCCGACTGGCGCGCCGCCGGGGCGCGCCGCCGCTGCACGCGGAGGTCTGCCTGCACCATCTCCTGCTGGACGATCGCTGCTACCTGCGCGACGATGCCGAGCGCTACCTCGTCTGCCCGCCGCTGCGGCCACCCGGTCACCAGGAGGCGCTGTGGCAGGCGCTCGCGGACGGGACGCTCGACACGGTGGGATCCGACCACTGCCAGGAGCGCTCCCTGACTGTCGGGGAGTTCGCCCCGGACGGGCGGGGTTACCGCTATGGGATCGCCGGCATCGGGGCGCGGCTTCCGCTGCTGCTGTCGCGCGGGCTGGCGCGGGGCCTGCCGGTCGAGCGGCTGGCCGAGGTCGCCTGCGCGAACCCGGCGCGGGCCTTCGGCCACTACCCGCGCAAGGGGGTGATCGCCCCGGGGTCCGACGCCGACCTGATGATCTGGGATCCGGGAGCGGAAACGATCATTACGGCGGAGACGTTCGACGACGGCACCGGCGACAGCGTCTACACCGGCGAGCGGCTGGCCGGGCAGGTGCGGGACGTCCTGCTCGGTGGCCGGGCGCTGGTCCGGCAGGGCCGTTTCGTGGGCACGAGCACCGCCGGTGCGTACCTTCCGGGTCAGGGCGCGGCCGGGTCAGGGCGCGGCCGGCTCTGAGGCCGCCGCACTCTGAGCGGACGGTCCCGGGAGGCCCGGCCTGGTGAGTTTGGGCACGTCCTGCATCAGCCGTGCGGTGTAGGGGTCGGCCGGGCGGTCGAGTACCTGCCCGACCGGGCCGGCCTCCACCACGGCGCCATCCCGGAGCACCACCACGGACTGCGCGATGCTGCGCACCAGCGCCAGGTTGTGCGTGATGAAGATCATCGCGATGCGGTGCTCCGCCTGGAGGCCACGGAGCTGTTCCACGATGACCGCCTGCACCGAGACGTCCAGTGCTGAGGTCACCTCATCGCAGATCAGCAGGTCGGGCTCGACGACCAGCGCGCGGGCGATGGCGACCCGCTGGCGCTCTCCGCCGGACAGCTGGTCGGGATACCGGGAGAGGAAATCGGCGCCGAGTGACACGTCCTCCAGGGCCTTGGCGGCGCGCTGCGACCGCTCCCGGTAACCCAGCCGCAGATACTGCTCCAGCGGCTGGGCCACGATCTGGCCGACGGTCTTCCGCGGATTGAGCGAGGTGTAGGGGTTCTGGAAGATGTACTGCACCCGCCGCAGGGTCTGCCGCGGCCGGTCCCGGGCACTCGCTGCCAGGGACGTGCCCTCGAACCTGATATCGCCAGTCCAGTTGCCATGCAGGCCGACGATGCAGCGGGCCAGGGTGGTCTTCCCCGAGCCCGACTCGCCGACCACGGCGACGCATGACTCCGCGGGCACATCGAGATCAACGCCGGTGAGCACCGGCCTGCGCCCGTAGCCGGCCGACACCTCCCGCACCGAGAGCACCGGCACCTCGCCAGCGGCCGCCGCAACATGGCTGAGGGCGGCGGCCACCCCGGTGGACGACTCCCGTACCTGCGCCACCCGCATGCACCGCACGGCGCGGGCGTCGATGAGGACCGGCTCGGGTTGCTGCGAGCGGCATTCGGAGGTTGCGAAGCCGCAGCGCGGGGCGAAGGAGCAGCCGGCCGGGCGGCGGCCGGGCCGTGGTGGCTGACCGTCGATCCCGGTCAGCCTGGTGGCCTGCAGCGGTGAGGGCACGGCGGTGAGCAGCCCCCGGGTGTAGGGGTGCAACGGGTCCCCGAAAACCCTGGCCGTCGAGCCGACTTCGATGATCCGGCCGGAGTACATCACCGCCACGTCGCTGACCAGCCCGCCCACGACCGCGAGGTCGTGGCTCACGTAGACGGCCGCAACCCCGTAGGCCGCACACAGGCTGCGGATGGTGTCCAGCACGTGGCGCTGGGTGGACACGTCCAGTCCGGTTGTCGGCTCGTCGAGCACGATCAGCGATGGCCGGCAGGCGAAGGCCATCGCCAGCGCGACGCGCTGCTGCTGGCCACCGGAAAGCTGGTGCGGGTAGCGGTGCAGCAGGTCGGGCGTGGCGTCCAGTTGAGCCTCCTGGAGCACCTCACGAATGCGGGCGCGGGGATCCTCGACCGCGCCCGGGTGCACCCGGATCGCCTCTTTCAGCTGCGTCCCGACCCGCAGCGCGGGATTGAGCGCCGCGGACGGATCCTGGGGCACGTAGGCGACCCGCGCACCCCGGACGGCCCGCAACTGGGCGGCGGGCAGCCGCAGCAGGTCGACGCCGTCGACCCGGACCTCGCCGGAACTGATGGACAGGCCGCGGCGGGCATGGCCAAGCAGCGCGAGGACGACCGTCGTCTTTCCCGAGCCTGACTCGCCGACCAGGCCCAGCACCTGGCCGGCCTGGACCGTGAAAGAAACCTCGCTGACGACGTCGGGACCGGTCCGGCCGAGCCGGACCTCGAGCCCGCGGACGTCCAGCCGGGCCTCGTCCGCTGGCGGACTGAGGGCCGGATCGGCGTGAATCTGCTCGTAGCCGGCCATCACACCTGCTCCGGGCCGAGGTCATCCAGGAGGGCTGCCTCCTCGGGCCGGCGGTCCACGCCGATCGCCACCCGGGCCACCGCGTCGGTGAACGTGTTGGTGCCGACGGTGAGCAGGGCGATCAGCACCGCGGGAGCGATCACGGCCCAGGGGTTGAGCTGCAGGCCGATCCGGTTCTCGTTGATCATCGTGCCCCAGTTGGCCGTGGGCGGAGGCTGGCCGAAGCCCAGGAACGCCAGGCCGGCGATGATCACGATCGAGTAGGTGAGCCGGAGCCCGGCCTCCACCATGAGCGGCGAGATGAGGTTCGGCAGGATCTCTTTGGCCATGACCTTCACCGGCCGCATTCCCTGCAGTTCCGCGACCTTGACATAGTCCCGCTCGGTGATGTCGAGGGTCGCTGACCGGATCACCCGGGCTACCGCCGGGGCATGAGACAGGCCCACGGCCAGCACGATCAGCCACAGCTTCGGGCCGAGCAGGCTCAGCAGCAGCAATGCGAACACCAGTTGCGGGAACGCGAGGATCACGTCGACGGTGCGCATGATGATCCCGTCGGGCGCCCCGTGCAGGTACGCGGCCGCGATGCCGGCCGCGGCACCGGCCACGATGCCGATCGCGGTCGCGGCCACCGCCATCAGCAGCAGCAGCCATCCGCCGTTGAGCACCCGGGAGAGCACGTCCCGGCCGAGAAAGTCACCGCCAAGGGGGAACTTCCCGGACGGCTTGGCGAACGTCAGTGTCACCAGGTCGGTCGGCGAGTGCGGGGAGACCGCCGGGCCGGCCACGGCCACCAGCACGACGAGAAGTGCCATCGTCAGGCCGGCGCCGCCCCTCGGCGTGCGTGCCGCCGACCAGAGCACGGACAGCCAGGGATGACGCCCGGTCCGGGCGGCGGGCGGTGCCGCCTCCGCCGCCGCCGCTGCCGGCGGTGGCGGTGCCCCCGGCGGGACGGCAGGCGCGGACCCGGCCATCGCTACCTCGGGATCCTGCGCCGCGGTGTGGCGAGCAGCGCGATGACGTCCGAACCGATGTTCACGCACACGTAGAACGCGGCGAGAACTACCACGATGAACTGGATCACCGGGATATCCCGGTTGTCGACCGCGAACACCAGCCCCTGGCCGATGCCGGGATAGTTGAACACGTATTCGACCAGCACCACGCCGCCCGCCAGGTAGAGGAAGTTCAGGCCGATCACCTGGATCGTGGGGGCGATCGAGTTCGGCAGGGCGTGCCCCAGGACGATCCGCCATTCCGGAACGCCCTTCAGCCGCGCCATCTCCACGTAATCGGACTCCAGGGCCTCGATCATGGCGGCACGCATCATCCGGAAGATGTACGGGACGATCACGATCACCAACGTCGCGACGGGCAGGATGAGCAGTTCCGGCTGGCTCCACGGATAGACGCCCGGCGGCAGCAGGGACACCGCCGGCAGCAGGTGCAAGACCACGGTGGAGAACAGGATGATCAGGCCGATCGCGACGATGAATTCAGGCAGCGATGTCACCGTCAGCGCGGCGACCGAGCTGATGTGGTCGAACCAGCCGTCCTTGCGCAGCGCGGCGACAGCCCCCAGGGTCACCCCGATAACCGTGCCAATCACACCGGTGACGATGACGAGCGCAGCCGAGTTGATGAGCCGGGGCTCGACGAGCCCCCACACCGGCTGGCCATTCGCGAGTGAGGTGCCCAGCTTGCCGGTGAGCAGCCCGGACAGCCAGGTCCAGAACTGCGCCAGCAGGCCCTGGTTGAGGTGCAACTGGCGCTCCATCGCGTGCAGCCGGGCCGGATTGGCGTTCCGGCCCAGGACGGCGTACGCGGCGTTGCCCGGCAGGACCTCGGTGGCCAGGAACACGATGGCGGCAACCACGAACAGGGTGAGCACGCCGATGCCCAGCCGGCGCGTGGTGAGCAGCAGCAGGGGGTGTTCGTTTCGCGCCGGGGCGGCCGGCTCGGCCGGGGCGGTGGCTGTCGCCACGCCAGCTCACCCGTTACCGGGGCCGGTACCGGCGGGCGGCAGGCTGAAGTGCCAACAGGGCGGGCCAGGGCGCCTGGCAGGCGAGGGATCCGTCACGTGGATGATCCTTCCTCGCCGCCAGCGGCGCCGGCCCAGGACCGGCCCTGCCCCCGGCTGCCGGCCCGAGGGCCGGGCGGCGGCTAGATCGTGACCTAATGCTGCATACCGGGACCGCTTGCGACGACATTAGCGTGCGCATGCCGACAGTGCTAGCGTCCGCCTCGCGCGGCCAGCCTGGGCCACGGCGGGCCGCGACATGCCTGGCTGCCCAGCCAGAACATGCCTGTTCTCGCCAGTTTTGCGGGAGTATGATCATCCCTCGCGTCCTGAGTTCAGGCTCCCCGGGGAGGACGGAGTTTCGTCATCCCCCGGCGAGCGGGCGCCCTCAGGAGCCGGCGGGGCAAAGGCTCGTGCCAGGCCAAGGAGGAATCTCGTGCAACCACCGAATCGCGGGGAGTCAGGAAGCGCGCTCGACCGCCGGCAATTCCTTCGCGGGCTGGCCGCTACCGGGGCGATTGCGGGTACCGGCAGCCTGCTCGCCGCTTGCTCCTCCGGGTCTTCCAGCTCGGCGCCGGCGGCAGCGGCGAGCGGGGCCAGGCACGGGGGCGGCTCGCTGAAGGTAGGGCTGACCGGCGGTTCCGGTTCGGACACCCTCGACCCGCACAAGGGCCTCACCTATCTCGACACGGCCCGTGCGCAGTCGCTCTACCAGCCGTTGCTGCAGCTGAACACCCGTGCCCAGACGGAATTCGTGCTGGCCGAGGAGATCAGCCCGCACGGCTCGACGTCCAACTGGGTCATCAGGCTCCGGCCGGGCATCACCTTCCACGACGGCAAGCCGCTCACCGCCGACGACGTCATCTTCACGTTCAAGCGGATCATCAACGGGAAGCTGACCGGCGCGAACTCGCTCGGGCCGATGGACGTGAACGGGCTCAAGAAGCTCGACAGCCACACCGTTCAAGTGCCGATGACCAGCCCATACGGCAGCTTCCTCGACCAGCTCGCGTACTGGTACTACCTGTACATCGTGCCGGCCGGCTTCGATCCGAGCCACCCGAACGGAACCGGCGCGTTCAAATACCAGTCCTTCACCCCGGGCCAGCGCAGTGTATTCGTCAAGAACCCGAACTACTGGAAGCCGGGCCTTCCCTATGTCGACACGCTGACGATCATCGACTTCAGTGACAGCGCATCGTTGCAGAACGCGCTCGTGGGCGGCGTCATCCACGGCGCAGGCGCCCTGGAGGGCCCGCAGCTGGCCGAACTGGCGTCGAACGGGAGCGTGCGGACCGTCAAGTCAGCTACCGGGGCGATCACGCCCTTCACCATGCGCGTCGACCAGGCGCCGTTCAACGACGTCAACGTCCGGCAGGCGATGCGGCTGCTCGTCGGCCGCCCGCAGCTCATCAGTTCGTCGCTGGATGGAGCCGGGGTGGTGGGATACGACGTCTCGTCCCCCTACGACCCCAACTACGACACCTCGCTGCACCGGGTGCAGGACATCGCCCAGGCAAAGAGCCTGCTGAAGAAGGCAGGGCAGCAGAACCTCACCGTGCAACTGGTGACCTCACCGGTGGCCACCGGCACCGTCGCGATGGCGACGGTGCTCCAGCAGCAGGCCAAGGCGGCGGGGGTGACGATCAACCTGAAGCAGGTCGACCCGACCACCTTCTTCGGCCCCAACTACCTGCACTGGACCTTCTCCCAGGACTTCTACAACTACTCGCCTTACCTTGCCCAGGTTGCCCAGTCGCTGCTGCCGACCTCGCCCTTCAACGAGACGCACTGGAGCCAGCCGCACTACATCAGCCTGTACAAGCAGGCCAACGCGACGGCCAACCCGGCGACGCGCCGCGAGATCGAGCATGAGATGCAGATGATCGACTTCAATGAAGGCGGGTACATCATCCCGGCCTTTATCGATGCGCTCGACGCGTACAGCACCAAGATCACTGGTTACTCGGCCGCCCGGGTGGGCCAGCCGCTGTCCGACTTCGACTTCGAGCACTACTCGTTCGCCTGACCAGCGAGAGGACCTGATCTGAGTGCAATCCACCTTGCTTGCCTCCGGCCTCGGGTTCCCCGAAGGCCCGGCCATCATGGGCGATGGGCGGATCGTCTTGTGCGACGGCAACACTGGTGAACTGCTGGCCTACCAGGACGGCGGTGTCTCGACCTACGCGCACACCGGGGGCTCGCCCTGGGGCACGGTGCTCGGTTCGGATGGCGCCATCTACGTGACCCAGGGCGGTAACGTGCCTGGCAGCGAGGACACCAGCACGATCTCCGGAATCCAGCGGGTCAGCCCGGACGGGACGGTGGAACTGCTGTTCTCGGAGGTGGCGGGATACAAGCTCTACGGGCCCAACGATCTCGCCTTCGGCCCTGACGGCCGGCTGTATTTCACCGAATCCGGGTCCGAGCAGGACTTCCGCTTCGACGTGCGTGCACCGGGCAGGCTGTTCGCGGTGGACGGGTCGGGCGGCGGCGAGATGCTGATGGAACTGCCCGGCGTCTACCCGAACGGGATCGCCTTCGATGCACAGCAGCGGCTCTACTGGACCGAATCGATGGCGCACCGCGTTCGCCGGATGGAGAACGGCCAGCCGGTGACGTTCTGCCAGCTTTCCGACGAGCACGTCCCGGACGGCATGGCGTTCGCCGCCGACGGGCGGCTGTTCGTGGCCACCACCGTCTCCCAGGGCGTCACCGTGATCTCGGCGGAGGGGGATGTCCTGGAGGAGATCCGTCTCGGCGAGCACGCCACGAACTGCATCTTCGATGGCCCCGCGCTCTATGTGACCGCCACCCGCGAGGCCGATATCGAGGCCTCCGCGCGCACGGGCACGTTCTGGCGGGTGGACACCGACGCACCGGGCGGCCTGGACCTCATACCGGGCCGGCTGTAGCGGTCAGGAAACCCGCGCCGGCCCGGCGGAGCGGCCCCTCACCCGGTCGGTTTCTCTGCGGCCGCCAGCGCCGGCGGGTCCGGCTGGGCGGCGAGGAATTCGCTGAGTTCGCCCGTACTGCCGGGCACGACGAGGGGCGGCACGGCGGCCCCGACGCGGGCCAGCGCCTCGCCGAGCCCGGCGCGCTCGCCGACCAGGACGAATAGGTAGCCGTGCCGGGAGAACTCCTCCACCTGTTCGGCGACTTCCGCGAGCAGTAGCCGTGCCACCTCGGCCGGGTAGGCATCGTCGGGGAGCTGCATCACTCCCCAGCCCGCGGCGGCGAGCACGGCCAGCCCATCCAGCCCGCCCGGCGCCGGGTTCACGTAGCGGTCAGCGACGAGCGCCACCCGGAAGGACCGCTCGTCACCCATCGCCGTCGTCCAGGACGGACTCAAGGCGGGCCCGCTCGGTGGCCACATCGTGCGTGGCGAGCGCATGCGTCTCGCCCGCGACACGGAAGGTGATGCCACGCCGGCCAAGTTCGGCGTGCAGTTCCTCCACGAAGACGCCTTCCCCGCCGGTGTGCTCGGATGTGCCTTCCGGCCAGGCCGGCCTGCCGCCGCGGTCCGGATCGGAGCTGGTGATGGTCACGCCCATCGAAGGGCTTCCCTCCACGCCGACCAGGACGATGTCCTCTCCCTGCTCCGCGCGGGCGGCGATCGCGCTCGCCACGGCGGCAGCGAGCCGGCGGCAGTGCCGCCGGAACGCCGCGGTGTCGTACTGCTCGCGTACCGCCCAGAACCGGTTCAGCCCGGCGAAGGCAAGCTCGGGGCAGGGCATCTGCTCGACGCGCCACCCCTTGGCGCGCAGCACGTCGACGATGGGGGAGTACACGCCGGGACAGTGCGCGCCGTCGCGCACCTTGGAATTCTGATTCAGCAGGCAATGTGCCACGAACGCCACACCCATGGCCCGAGCATACGGCTGCCGCTAGGCTCGGCGAGTGGCGCGCTCAGCCCTGGTGACCGGGTCGTCGTCCGGTATCGGGCGGGCGATCGCGCTCCGGCTTGCCGCGGATGGCTTCTGGGTGCTGCTCGCCGACGTTCGCCGGGACCCGCTCACCGGCGGCGAGCCCACCGATGACCTCATCCGCGGCAGCGGCGGCGCCTGCGAGTTCGCCCGCGCGGACGTGTCCTCCCGGCAGGACTGCGACCAGCTTGCCGCGCGGGCCGTGGCGTCCACGGGGCAACTCGACGTGGTTGTCAATAATGCCGCTTTGGCCGGCCGGCATTCGAAACCGATGCTGGATACCGAGGATCAGGATTTCGACGCCATCATGGCGGTCAACGTCCGTGGACCGTTCATGCTCTGCCGGGCAGCCGTGCGCCAGATGCTCACCCAGCCCGCCCGCGGCGACACCCGCGGCCGGATCGTGAACATCACCTCGCAGCATGGGATGGTCGGCGCGCCCGGGCACGCGGCCTACGCCATCAGCAAGGCTGCGCTGGCGCAGCTGACCCGCCAGATCGCGGTCGAGCATGGCCGCGATGGCATCATCTGCAACAGCGTCGCCCCAGGCAAGATCGTCACCGGCACGCCGGGTGACCTGAGCCAGAACGAGACATCGGCGGCCTACGTCCGGTCCCGGACTCCGTTCGCCCGGTTCGGCGAGCCGCGGGACGTCGCAGCGGCGGTCTCCTTCCTAGCTTCGGACGATGCCAGCTATATCAGCGGCGCCACGCTGATGGTCGACGGCGGATGGATGGCCTACTGATGAGTGACAACCACCGCGCTCACCCCGGCCCGGCGCGCGACTTTGTCGGGTACGGGCCGCAGCCTCCTGACTTCGAATGGCCGGGCGGCGCTCGGGTGGCGATCAACCTGGTGGTCAACTACGAGGAAGGCGGTGAGTATTCGCTCAACGAGGATGGCGTCAACGACACCTGGGGCGAGTACTCGTTCCAGTACGGCCCGGAGATCCGCGACCTCGGGACCGAAACGCACATGGAATACGGCAGCCGGGTAGGCGTGTGGCGGATCTGCAGGCTGATCGACCGGTACCAGATCCCCGTCACATTCTGCGCCTGTGCCCTGGCGGTGGAGCGCAACCCGCCGCTGGGCGAGTGGCTGCGGGCGCGAAACCATGACGTGCTCGCCCACGGCTACCACTGGTACGGCCCGGACACCGTCGCGATGAGCCGCGACGCCGAACGTGAGGAAATCCGCAAGGCCGTCGACTCACTGGAGCGGACGACGGGCGAGCGCCCGCGGGGCTGGATGGTGCGGTCCTTCCCCACCGTGCACACCAGGGAGCTGCTGGTCGAGAACGGCGGCTTCTGGTACGACTCCGACGCGAACAACGACGAGCTTCCCTACTACGTCACTACGCTCGGCAAGCCGTTTCTGGTGGTTCCGTACAGCAAGGTGCACAACGACGTCCGGTACCTGATCGCCCCGACATACGCCACGCCCCAGCACTTCTTTGAAAGCCTCAAGCTCAGCCTCGACTACATGCTCGAGGAACTGGGGCATGGCTATGGTGCCCGGCTGATGTCGGTCGGCGTGCACGCCCGGTGGAGCGGGCAGCCCGGGCGTGCGTCCGCGCTCAGGGATTTCATCGACTACGCACTTCAGCAGAAGAATGTCAGCTTCCTGCGCCGTGTCGACATTGCCGGGTTCTGGGCCGAGAACTTCCCGCCAGCCATGGGTTGAGCTGGTCAGAGGTAATCCTCTCGGCGGACCAGTCCGGTCACGGCCTCGCCCTTGAGGAACCGCCGGACGTTCTCGGCCGCCTTGACCGCCCCGACTTGCAGAGCGCCATCAGTGACACCCGAATTGTGCGGGGATCCGATCACGTTGGGCAGGTCGAAGAAGGGATACCCGGTGGAGAATTCTGTGCCCGGGCCCGGCTCGTGCCACCAGGCGTCTATCCCGGCGCAGAACTCAGGCTGATCCCGCAGGTGCTCATAGAGCGCCCGCTCATCCACGATGGCCGCCCGCCCTACGTTCACCAGGATCGCGGCCGGCTTCATCAGCCGCAGTTCACGCGCGCCGATGAGGCCCCGGGTGGCCCGGGTCAGCGGCAGGGCTATGACAAGCACGTCCGCCGCGGCCAGCTCTTGGTCCAGGTCCGCAAGCGTGCCGATGAAGTCAACCGGCTCGCTGGTGCGGCCGGAGGTGTTCACCGCATGGATACGTGCTCCGAACGGCCGCATCAGGTGGGCGGTGGCCTTACCGATGCCGCCGAAACCCAGGATCACGCACGCCGCACCGTCCAGGGTGAGCACGGGTTTCCACATGCCGAACTCGCCCCTGGCCAGCTCGGCGTGGCGCTGCGGCAGTCGGCGGGCCAAGGCCAGGGTCACCGCCATGACGTATTCGGCCATCGGCTGGGCGTAGGCACCGACGTTGCTGGCAAGCAGCAACCGCTCCGGCACGGCCGCGTAGTCGACGCCGTCGGCGCCGGCCGACAGCAGCTGGACAAACCGCAGCCGCGCCGAATCCGTCAAGGCACCGGCAGGCAGCTCCTCGCCCAAGTGCCACCCGAGGAGGACGTCTGCCTTGCGCAGGATCTCACGGCGCTCGTCCTCGGGGTGGCCGTGCATGAAAACAACCCTGGCCGCGTCGTCAAGCACGCCGGTATTGATGCGGGTGAATTCGTCGTCCACCGGGTAGCTGACTGCCACCAGCGATTCGCGGGCCATCGGGCTCCCCTCCGGGAGGGATTTCAGTCATTCTGGCCGGCGATGTCGGCGACCCGGGCGATCAGTAAGTCGCCCGGCCTCCGCTGATGTCGTAGACGGCTCCGGTGGAGAAGCTGCATCGATCGGAGGCCAGCCAGGCGACCAGTTCCGCGACTTCCGCGGCGCGCCCGACCCGGCGCATGGGAATCAGGCCGATCGGGCGAGGGGGTCATGGTGATCCAGTGTGGTCCAGCTCGCCGGCTTCCCGCCCCCGCGACCGCCAGCCATAGAGTCAGCCGTCGGGCTCTGGCACGTAGTGGCGGCTCAAATCTGCGGGGTCGATCCAGACCCGCACGATCGCGCGCGTCGAAGGATCGCGGAATCTCTCCGGTGTCGGAACCCACCCTGCACCTGGCTGCGCTCGCTGCGCGTGGCGCCGCCGCTGCCCGAGCCTGCCGCGGCCGGCCCGGCCGGGCGACGGTTCGCCGGAAGCCATCCTGCCCAGCGGCGGGAGGTCGGTCACCGCCGCCGCGGCCTCGTCGGAGTAGGCCGAGGCGAGTACGACCCCGACCCGCCGACTCATCTCCTCCAGGTCCAGCTGCCCCAGGGCGTAGTGCTCCCGCAGCAGGCTCAGCAGTTGCTCCCGGTCCGCCTCGCTCACCAGGGACCGCGGGCCGGGCGGGGGCATCGGCGGAGGTGCCTGCGGCATGGCTAGCCGGCCGGGCGAGCGACGACCGCCGTACCGTAGGCCACGATTTCAGTGAGCTGCTGGCCTATCTCGGAGGAGTCGAACCGCATCGCGACGATCGCGTTTGCGCCCAGCAGTTGTGCGTTCTCGATCATGCGGTCGATCGCGTGCCTGCGGCTGTCCTCGAGCAACTCGGTGTACTGGGTCACCTCGCCCTGGCGCATCGCCTTGAATCCAGCGCCAATCGACTTGATCGCGCCCATACTGCGCACGACCAGGCCGAAAGCGACGCCAAGGTCCCGCTCGACTGCCAAGCCTTGCAGCGCCAGCGCGGTGGTGACCGGGAACCCGGCCGGTGCGGGTTGCGTCATACCCGTCATCGTAGGCACTCCCCCATGGCGCGCGAGGTGACTGCGGCGCAACCGGGGAGCAGGCGCCACCCCGCGGCGTCCGGACAGGCACATGGCGGCGTCATGGCGGTCCTCATCTGGCGGACCGTAGACTCCCGTCATGGTTGCCCGGCCGCAGGCAGGCGGCGATGTCAGGATCGCGGAACTCGTGGCAACGCTGTCCTATGCCGCCGATCTCGGGCTCGGGCAGCCGATGGCACACTGCATGCGGCAGACAGTGATAGCACTGCGGCTCGGAGAACTCGCCGAGGCCAGCGACCTTGAGCTGGAGGCCACCTATTACCTCGGCCTGATGATGAACGTCTACTGCCACGCGGACGCAGCCGAGCAGGCGCAGTGGT
The DNA here is from genome assembly GCA_036497045.1 of Streptosporangiaceae bacterium. Taxonomy (GTDB): domain Bacteria; phylum Actinomycetota; class Actinomycetes; order Streptosporangiales; family Streptosporangiaceae; genus DASXKD01. Next base: position 22,823 of record DASXKD010000593.1, read on the forward strand.
TCGGTGACGACATCAGCCTCAAGGGCGACGGGGTCGAGACGTTCGAGATGAGCACGGCGCGGACGATCTCGTTCATCTTGCGGCGGATGAGCTCCCACGGAAACGGTGTGGCGCGCGCCAGGCGGGTCGCGGCATTCCCCGTGGTGGGGATGAAGCAGGTGGCCGGGTTCATGACCACGCACTCCACGCTCGGGTCACAGTTCGCCAAGGAAATCGGCCTCGACGACGCCGTCAGCGTCGCCATCCAGCAGGCCTACGAACAATGGGACGGCAAGGGCTATCCCCACCACCTGCGGGGTCACCAGATCTGCCTGCCCGCCCGGCTGGTGCAGCTGGCCAGCCCGGTCGAGATCTTCAGCCGGCGGAAGGACACGGCGGCCGCTGTGTCGGTCGCGCGCAGGCATCGCGGGACGCAGTTCGATCCCGCAGTGGTGGACCTGTTCTGCGAACACGCAGCCGACCTGCTGGACGGCCTCGATCAGGCCTCCGACTGGGACGCCATCCTGGACACCGAGCCCCCGCTTTCGCGCCGCGTCGCCGGCGCCGACCTGGACGGTGTCCTGGAGGCGATGGCCGATCTGGTCGACATGAAGAGCCCGTACCTGGCGGGCCACTCGCGGGGGGTAGCCAACCTGGCCGGCGAGGCGGCACGGGTCTCGGGCCAGCCAGCGGATGCTGTCAGCACGCTACGGCGCGCGGGGCTCATCCACGACCTCGGCCGGCTCGGAGTCTCCAACGCGATCTGGGACAAGCCAGGACGTATCACCCAAGCCGAGTCCGAGCGCGTCCGGCTGCACCCTTACCTGACCGATCGCATGCTGGCCCGCGTCAGCGTGCTCGGCCCCAGCCGGGAAATCGCCGCACGGCACCACGAGCGCCTGGACGGCTCTGGCTACCCGCGAGGCCTGACGGCGGCCTCGCTCACACCGTCCGACCGGCTGCTGGCCGCGGCCGACGCCTATCACGCCATGACCGAGCCGCGGCCGCACCGTGCCCCGGTGGATCCCGACCTGGCCTTTCGCGACCTGCGGGCCGAGGTCAGCGCCGGCCGGCTGGACGGCACGGCAGTGGACGCCGTGCTCACGGCTGCAGGACACCGCGCGCCCGCCCGGCACCTGCAGCCGGGCGGGCTCACCGCACGCGAGGTAGAGGTGCTCGCCTTGCTCGCCCGCGGCCACTCGACCAAGGAGATTGGCCGGCAGCTGGTGGTATCGCCGAAGACTGCGGCCAACCACATCGAGCACATCTACGCCAAGCTCGGCGTTTCCAGCCGCGCCGCCGCGACGCTGTTCGCCACGCAGCACGGCATGATGGGCGCTTTCGAGTCCATCCCCTGACAGCGGGGCGCTGCCGAGCTCAAGCGCTCCGCACCGCCTGCATGTTCTTCTTGATTGCTGCCTCCACTGCCCGCAGTTCCCCGGCCGGGCTGATCTGGAGGAACTCGCTGCCCCCCGTGGCCGAGGGTGTATGGCCCGGCGGAGCATA
>DASXKD010000594.1:0-8073 GCA_036497045.1 Streptosporangiaceae bacterium
GATCAGCGAGCTTGACGAGGTACTCGGGCAGGTGCGCCAGGCCGGGATCGTCGTGAACCTGCGCGTTGTGGGCAGCCCCGGCAAGCTACCGCCGGGCGTGGACCTGACCGCGTACCGGATCGTGCAGGAGGCGCTGACCAACACGATCAGGCACGCCCGGGCGGACCGCGCGGTCGTCACGCTGTCCTACGAGCCCGGCTACGTCACCGTCAGCGTCGCCGACTCCGGGCCGCGCCGGGACGGGCCAGCACGCGACCCGTCGCGGCGGAACGGGAACGGCGCCGCCGCCGTCAGGCCGGGCAGCCTGGTCGCGGGGTCCGGCCTGGGCCTGGCCGGGATCGCCGAGCGGGTGGCCTCCTGCGGCGGGAACCTCACCGTGGGGCCGACGCAGGCCGGCGGCTTCGCCGTCACCGCCCGGCTGCCGGCGCTATGACCGCCGCCACGGGCCAGGCCCCGATCCGGGTACTGGTGGTCGACGACCAGGAACTGGTGCGCCTGGGGTTCTGTGTCATCCTCGACGCCGCGGACGGCATCACCGTGGTGGGCGAGGCCGCCAACGGCGAGGCGGCGGTGTCCCAGGTCGCGGCGCATGCGCCCGACGTGGTGCTGATGGACATCCGGATGCCGGGGATGGACGGCCTGGAGGCCACCCGGGTGATCACCCGCGGCCCGGCGGCCGCGCGCTCTGCTGGCTCTGGCCCCACCACCCCACACTCTGCTGGCTCTGGCCCCGCCACCCCACGCTCTGCTGGCTCTGGCCCCGCCGCCCCGCCCAAAGTGGTCATGCTCACCACCTTCGACCTCGACGACTACGTGTATGTGGCACTGCGAGCCGGCGCCAGTGGATTCCTGCTCAAGGATTCGCCACGGCACGACCTCATCGCGGCGGTCCGGGCCGCCGCCGCGGGTGACGCCCTGCTCGCCCCGTCGGTGACCCGCCGCCTCATCGAGGCGTTCGCCCGCAGGCCGCGGGAGACCTCACCGTCGCCGTCCCAGCTTGCCTCGCTGACCGCCAGGGAGCGGGACGTGCTGCTGTTGCTCGCCAGGGGCCGCAGCAACGCCGAGATCGCCTCGGCGCTGTTCGTGAGCGAGGCGACCGTCAAGACCCACGTCGGCAACCTGCTGGCCAAGCTGGGCCTGCGGGACCGGGTGCAGGCGGTGATCCTGGCCTACGAGACCGGCATTGTGGTGCCCGGCACGCCGCCGGAGTGACCGGCCGGGCCCGGCCCAGGTGGGCCGCCCGGCCGCCCGTCACTTCAGCGCCAGGCGCCAGTCCTGCCCGACCAGGTCATGGCCGAAGCTGTGGTGCGGCTGCGAGGCGACCAGCTCGAACCCGGCCCGCTGGTAGATCCGCCGGGCGGCGTGCAGCACGTCGTTGGTCCACAGCACGATCTCCCGGTACCCCGCCCGGCGGGCGAAGGCCAGGCACTCGGCGGCCAGGCGCCCGCCGATGCCCATGCCGCGCGCGGACGGTTCCACGAGCAGCAGGCGCAGTTGCGCGGTCTGCTCGTCCTTGCGCAGGCAGAACACGCAGCCGGCCCGCTCCCCGGCCACCTCGGCGATCCACGCCGCCTCGCCGGTGCGGTCCGTGCGGGCCGCGTAGTCCGCGACGAGCCGCGCGACCAGGGCCTCGTATGTCTCATCCCAGCCGTACTCCGCCGCGTACACGGCGGCGTTGCGCTGCACCGCCCAGCCGAGGTCGCCGGGGACCGGCGGGCGGAGCACGACGGTGCCGGCCGGCGGGGTGTCCGCCAGGACCTCCCTGATCCCGGCCATCGCCGCGGTCAGCCGGGACCGGCGGCCGGCCGGGATCGGGCCGAGCAGCCCGCGGATCTGCTCACTGGACAGCGCGTCGAGCCTGCCGAACACGGCACGGCCTGCCTGGGTCAGGCTGATGACCTGGCGGCGGCCGTCGCCGGGAGAGCGTGACCTGCGCACCAGGCCGTCCGCCTCGAACCGGGCCAGGATCCGGCTCAGGTACCCGGCGTCGAGGTCCAGCCAGCGGCGCATCTGCGCCACTTCCGCCTCGTCCTGCCGGGCGAGTTCGAAGATGATCCTGGCCTCGGTCAGCGAGTACGGGGTGTCCAGCAGCCCCTCCCTGAGCAGCCCGAGCACGCCGGTGTAGAAGCGGTTGAACTCGCGCACCGCCGCGACGTCGCCGTCGGCCACCGGTGGGCCCGCCTCCGTCGCCCCGTTTCCGTTCGAATCTGTTGACGGAGTCAAAGAAATATTTGACATAGGCAAGAGTATTGCTCGCATCGGCGCCTTGGGCAAGGGGTAACCACTTCGTGATCATGACTTAGGTGTGCCGATAGCCCCCCGGAAATCATGATCACGAAGGCGGGAGGCGGCGGCCCGGGCGGCCGGGCGCGGGGACGCGGTTGGCGTGGAAGCCGCACCGCGAGCGCCAGTGGCGTCCCGCTCGGGTCAGCCGCGGACGATGGCGGTGCCCATCAGGCCGAGCGGCGGCGAGCCCAGGCTGAGCAGGCCCGCGTGGAACCGGTTCAGCGTGAAGCCCGCACCCCACTGCTGGCGTGCCTCATCCCGCAGCTTCATGATCTCCAGCTTGCCCCAGGTGTACCGGCCGTAGGTCGGGTCGAAGGTGGCGCGGCGGGCCTCGGACAGCGCGGCGGGCCCGGCCAGGTGCGTGTCCGCCGCGAACCTGGCAGCGCCCTCAGCCACCGTCATCCCCGCCGAGTGCACCCCTATGGCGCAAGCCAGCCGAGTGATCCGGACCAGCGCCTCCAGCCACACGCCGATCGCGAAGCGCGGGTCATCGGCGGCGAAGCCCTCCTCGACGCACAGTTCCTCCGCGTAGTGAGCCCAGCCCTCGACGAACGCGCTGGAGTGCAGCGTCCGCCGCACGTCGGTGGGCGCGTGCCGGATTGCCCGTCCGTGCGAGAAGTGCCCGGGCGCGACCTCGTGCACGGTGATCCCCGGCAGGGTCGTCGCGCTGAAGACCTCCAGCCACTCCTCCTGCTCCTGCTGCGGCCAGGACGCGTCCGGCGGAGTGATGTAGTACCAGGAAGGACCCTCGGGCTCGCCCGGCGCCGCGGGCGACATCATCGCCATCGCCCAGCGCCGCGACTCGGGCGCCAGCCCGACCAGGCACTCCCCGTCGTGGTAGGGCACCAGGTCGCGCTCCCTGGTGAACGCGATCGCCTGCTCCGTCCAGTGCCGCGCGGCGTCAAGCACCCCGTCGGGCCCCGGGTGGTCGCGGACCAGTTCCCGGGCCACCGTCAGGGCAGGCCTGCCGGGATCGATCCTGGCGCAGCTCTCGGCCAGCCGGCCGGCCAGCCGGTCCCGCTCGGCGTCGGCCTCCTCGGCCAGCCCGCCGAGGTCCACCTCGATCCGCTCGGAGCTGGTCATCAGCGCCGACAGCGCCGGGCCGCCCAGCGCGGCGTCGGGATCCCCCGTGGTGGCGGCCTGCTGCACGTGGGCGACCAGCCGGGCGTGCGCCGCGTGCGCGGCGGCCGCCAGCTCGGTGGGGGCACCGGCCGGGATGCCGCCGCTCAGGCCCTGGATCCCGCTGGCCAGCGCGGTCGCGACCGTGGCGCTGACCTGGTCAAGCGCGGCCACCGCGGCGTCCACCGCCTGCGGCCAGGCGGCGAGCTGCGCCAGCCGGGCGCGGTCACGCTCGGCCACCGGGGCGTAGTCCCGGTCGTAACAGGCCAGGTCCAGCCCGCCCAGGTGGATCAGCGGGTTGTGCCGGTGGAGCTCAAGCTCGCCGTACACGACCCGGGCGCGATCCTCGAACACGGCGAGGTGGGCCTCGTCGTGCGCATCCTCCAGGGCCGCGCCAGAACCTGCCGCCTCGGCCAGTGCGGCCAGGCCCTTGCGCACCCCATCGGGGGACAGGTCCTGGATCGTGCCGTCGTACTCGTGCCGCCCGCTGTACTCACGCGCTTCGGCCAGATCGAGGTCGCACACCGCGCGCAGCCGCGGAGACAGATCGTTCATGGGACCCGACGCTATCGCGCCCAGCCGGGCGCCGCTTGCCCCCGGGCTAGCCGGGCCCCGGTCCGGTGACGGAGGAGCCGGGCCGTAGGCCAGCGGGGGGTTCCGGGGGGTCGTCCCCCCGGGCCAGCAGCGCATGGTCAGATAGAGCCGTCGGCAGAAAGGCGGGATGCAGATGATGCCGCAGGGCACCTCGTTCACCACCAGGCCGCAGCTCGCGGGCACGTTCGGCGTGGTGGCTTCGACCCACTGGCTGGCGTCGGCGGCCGGCATGGCGGTGCTGGAGCAGGGCGGCAACGCCTTCGACGCCGCGGTAGCGGCCGGCCTGGTGCTGCAAGTGGTCGAGCCGCACATGTGCGGGCCAGCGGGCGAGGTGCCGGTGATCGGCTTCGACGCTCGCGACGGCGAAGTATTTGTGCTGAACGGACAGGGGCCCGCGCCTGGGGCCGCCACCATCGAGGCGTTCGGGGAACTCGGCCTGGACCTGGTCCCGGGGAACGGGCTCTTGGCCGCCTGCGTGCCGGCCGCGTTCGGCACCTGGATGCTGTTGCTCGTCGCGCACGGCAGCCTCCCGCTGCGCGAGGTCATGCGGTATGCCATCGGCTATGCCGCAGATGGCTACCCGGTGGTGCCCGGGATCAGTTCCACGATCGGTTCTGTGGCCGGCGTGTTCACCGAGCACTGGCCAAGCTCGGCGGAGGTCTATTTGTCCGGGGGCGTGCCAGCCCCGGGCTCTCGTTTTGCAAATCCTGTTCTTGCCGGCACCTACCAGCGGATTCTCGACGAGGCGGAGGCGGCGGGAAGCGGCAGGGAGGCCCAGATCGAAGCGGCACGGCGGGCCTTCTACGAAGGGTTCGTGGCCGAGGCGATCGGCGGTTACCTGGCGCACGCGCGGGTGATGGACGGCACCGGCGACCGGCACGCCGGCCTGCTGACCGCCGGGGACCTGGCCGGCTGGCGGGCCAGCACGGAAGCGCCGGCCAGCGTCGGCTATGCCGGGCTGACCGTGTGCAAGACCGGTCCGTGGGGGCAGGGCCCGGTGTTCCTGCAGCAGTTGCAGCTGCTGGCCGGGATCGGGCTTGGCGAGATGGCACCTGGCAGTGTGGACCACATCCACACCGTCGTGGAGTGCGCGAAGCTGGCGTTCGCCGACCGGGAGGCCTGGTACGGCGACCCGGATTTCACCGAGGTGCCACTGGCGGACCTGCTGTCGCCGCAGTACGCGGACCAGCGCCGCGCCCTGGTGAGCCAGACCGCGTCCGGTGACCTGCGCCCGGGCAGCCCCGGCGGGCGGCAGCCCGTGCTGCCTGACTTCGCCACCGCGCCGCGCCATGCCGCGGCCGCGGGCGCCTGGGCGGGGGAGCCCACGCTGGCGCACAGCGGCGACACCTGCCACGTCGATGTTGCCGACCGGTTCGGCAACCTGGTGGCGGCGACCCCGAGCGGCGGGTGGCTGCACAGCTCCCCGGTGATCCCCGGGCTCGGGTTCTGCCTCGGCACCAGGGCGCAGATGTTCGCCCTTACCCCCGGCCTGCCGAACAGCCTGGCGCCGCGGAAGCGGCCGCGCACCACGCTGTCACCCGGCCTGGCGCTGCGCGGCGGCGAGCCGTACCTGGCGTTCGGCACCCCCGGGGGGGACCAGCAGGACCAGTGGTCGCTGTCGTTCTTCCTCAACCACGTGCAGTTCGGCATGAACCTGCAGGAGGCCATCGACGCCCCGGCCTGCCACACCCGGCACTTCCCTTCGTCGTTCTGGCCCAGGGAGTCCTTCCCCGCCGCGGTGGACGTGGAGGACCGGGCCGGGCCGGAGGTGATCGAGGGGCTGCGGGCCCGGGGGCACGACGTGACCGTGTCGGCGCCCTGGTCCCTCGGCCGGGTCAGCGCGGTCGCCAGGGACGGCGGCATGCTGTACGCGGCGGCCAATGCCCGGGGCATGCAGGGCTACGCCGTCGGCCGGTAGCCGCTAGCCGGCCGGGCGAAGGCCTCGTGACGGAGGAACGGGGCCGCGGGCCAGCGGGGTTCCAGGGGGTCGCCCCCCTGGGCTAGCACTGCACTAGGCCGGCCTGGAAGGCGAGGATGACCAGGTGCACCCGGTCGCGGGCGCCCAGCTTGGTCAGCAGGTGCCCGACGTGGGTCTTGGCAGTGGCCTCGCTGATGGACAGCCGGGCGGCGATCTCCGAGTTGGACAGGCCGGTGGCGATCAGCGCGAGGACCTCGCGCTCGCGCCCGGTGATCGCGTCCAGGCTGACCGCGGGCACCCGGACGGCGGGCGGTGGCTCAGGGGCGGCCGGCCGGGAGACCGGCACCGGGCGCCGGGTGAACTCCTCCACCAGCCGCCGGGTGACGCTCGGCGCGAGCAGGGCGTCGCCGGCCGCGACGACCCGGATCGCGTTGACCAGCTCGGCGGGCTCGGTGCTCTTGAGCAGGAACCCACTGGCACCCGCGTGCAGCGCCGAGTACACGTATTCGTCCAGGTCGAACGTGGTCAGGATGAGCACGCGTGAGGCCAGGCCCGGTGAGCCGGTGATCTGCCTGGTCGCCTCGATGCCGTCAAGGTCGGGCATCCGCACGTCCATGAGCACCACGTCGGGCCGGGTCTGCCGGGTCACCTCGACCGCATCCGCGCCGGTGCCGGCCTCGCCCACCACGGCGAGGCCGGGCGTGGCCGCGACGATGCCGCAGAACCCGGCCCGGACCAGGGCCTGGTCGTCGGCGACGACGACGCGCAGGTTCACCGTGCTTGCCCGGGCAGCGCGGTCGCGCGCACGGGGGGCGCCTCTGCGATGGTTGCCTCCGCGGCGTGCACCGGCCGGTGCTGCGGCAGTGCGGGGAGCGGGAAGTGGGCTATCACCTCGAAGCCCTGCCCGGGCCGCGGCCCGGCGGTGAACTCGCCGCCGGACAGGCTCACCCGCTCGCGCATGCCGAGGATGCCGTGCCCGGTGCCGTCCGCGCGGGCGGCATGCGGCTCCCGGCCGGCGGTCCCAGTTACTAGCCCGGGCGGCAAGCCGCCCCGGAACCCCCCAAGTGCTAGCCCGGGGGAGCGACCCCCCGGAACCCCCCGCTGGCCGGCGGCCCCTGCGGCTTCGTCGCGGGGGTCTTGGCCGCCGCCGGGATCGGTGATCTCGACGGTCAGGCCGTCCCGCTCGTAGCCGATGATGACCTGGCAGGTGCTGGCACCGGAGTGCTTGACCACGTTGGTCAGTGCCTCCTGCACGATCCGGAACGCCGACTGGTCGATGGCGGCCGGGATGTCCCTGCGGTCCCCGGTCCTGATCAGGTCCACCCGGACGCCCGCTCCCGCGGTGGTGGACACCAGGCGCTCCAGGTCGGCCAGGCCGGGGGCGGGCGTGAGCTGGAGCTGCCGTGCCGAGCCGGCCGCCGGGCCCTCATCCGGCTGACCGCCCGGCGCGGCGGCGCCGGGCTGGCCGGTGCCGTCCTGGCGGAGCACGCCGAGCAGCCGCTGCATGTCGCTGAGCGCCTCCCTGGTGACGTGCTGGATGTTGCCAAGGGCGGTACGTGCCTCGGCCGGGTCGGTGTCGAAGACGTACTCACCGAAGCCGGCCTGCACCGCGACCACCGTCATGCTGTGCGCCACCACATCGTGCAGTTCCCTGGCGATCCGGAGCCGTTCCTCGGTCACCGCGGCCGTGGCCACCTGCTCGCGCATCCGCGCGGTGTAGGCGCGGCGCTGCTGCACGCTGATGCCGATCATCCAGGCGATGATCAGGATCAGCGCCACGCCGGTGGCCGGGCCCGAGCCGTTGCCGGTCCTGCTCAGGATGAACCCCTGGATGACGAGCAGGGCCAGGGAGGCGGCGAGCGAGGCGACCGCCACCGTCCGGGTGCGCCTGGCCGCCACCATGAAGAGCGCGAGCGCCAGGGGCACGGACGGGCCGCGGTTGATCTCCCCGCCCGCGGCGACGATGAGTGAGCAGCCGACCAGCGCCAGCAGGAGCGCGCCCGTGGGGTCGCGGCGCCGCAGCCCGACGGGAAGCGCCACGATGACGGCCAACAGCGGCTGGGCCCAGTTGCCAGCGAGCCACAGGCTCAGCGGGAACACGTAGATCGTGTGGGCGCCCCGTGACATGAGTCCGTAGACGATCAGCGCGCATCCGG
>DASXKD010000595.1:0-3288 GCA_036497045.1 Streptosporangiaceae bacterium
CTGGTCTGGATCGCTGGTCATGATGTGTCCTCGTTTCCTCGTACTGCGTCAGGGATCTTCTTCACTGTCTGCGCGGTCTGCGGGATGCCCGGAACTGCGCTGATCTCCCGGCGCCCCATCAGCCCGAGGATCGCCGCGTTCACCAGCCAGATGGCCGCCACGATCAGCGCTGACCAGCCATGGCCAGTGGCGTCGCCGATACCCCACCACGCGGCCACCGACGCGAACAGCAGGACCATGTGGCCGCTGACACCGGCACCCGCCAGCAGCCCGGCGCCCTTGCCGGCGCGGGTGGCTGACTGGCGGAGCTCGGCCTTGGCAAGCTCCACCTCCTGGCGCATGAGCGTGCTCAGGTCCTCAGCGACCTCGGAGAACAGCTCGCCGACAGATGCCCGCGAATCAGGCGGCATAGTCGGGCCGAGCGGGCTGCTCACAGGGTGCCCTTACGGCCTGCCTGGTCGTCAGCGACCAGTGGACTCCGCTCGCCATACGCTGGGCCGGCGTACCGGCCCGGATCACCACCGGTGGGCGGCAGACCGCTGGCCTGCGCAGGAGAGACCCTGGTCTCGCCACCGTAGGGAGCCGTTGCCGGCGGGTAGCCGGCCACGTCCGAGGGCTGGGCCCAGTGCTCGCCAAGCCCCCGCACGGGTGCAGACGCGGCGTCCGCCGGGAAATTGTCGGCAGTTGCGTCCGTCAGCCCACGGGTGAGCCGGCCGGCCACCAGGCCTGCTCCTGCCGCCAGCAGCAGGAAGACTGCCGGCCTGCGGCGCGCAAAGGACTGGACCTCGTGCACCACCTGCCCGGGCTCGCGGGCGTCGAGCCACTGCCCGGCATCACCGACCCGTGCCGCCGCCTGCTGCACAACGTCGGCGGCCACGCCGCCCTGGCCGGAGTTGGCCGCCATGGAGCGGAGCACGCCGCTGAGCGAAAACAACCGCTCCGCCACTCGCTGCTGCCCCCGGGCCGCTTGCTCCTCCATCTGGCCTTGAGCCTGCTGGAGCAGGTCCCTGCCCTGACGCCCGGCCTCCGCCGCGACACCCGAGGCCTGCTCCCGGGCAACATCAGCCACGTGCTTTCCCGTCCGAACACTGCTGTGGCCCAGGTCAGATGCCTGAGCCTTAACAACCTGAGTCGTGCCCTGCTCCGGCGCCAGCGCTTCGCCGCGCGGCGGCGGGGTGGAGCCGGGCAGGTAGTTTTCTGTCATCCAGGCCATCTCCTTGATTTGAATGAATTGCGGGCCATCCGCAAACAGCCAGGCCGGTGGCCGGGCACTGCTGCTAACCCGGAGCGCACCAGGATCGGCGCGGCATCTCCGCGCGCCTGGGGCCGCACGGGCCACCGGCTCGCGACACCGGTGGCCCGTGACTGCCTCGTGCGTCATCCGGCTGGCCCCCACTACCCGCAGCCGGATGGTTTACACACTAAGTTTACAACGGAAGCTTATATCAGAAGCTTACAGCGTCCACTTAAGGACGTGGGCGTAGCCCAGGCGCCCGGACCTGCCTTGGGATATGCCGGCTGCGAGGCCGTCTGCTGCCGGGCCGCTCGCCTGCGGCGGAGCCAGGATCGGGGGCGGCAGGGATGATCAGGAAGAAGATCCCGGCGGGCACTGGCCGCGGGTTACGGCATCGATCTCACCTGAGAGCGGGGTCACCGGCCCACGATCGCGGCAATGCGGTCAAGCATGTCTCCCAGTGCTGTTTCGAACTCCCCATCCCAGCGGTCCTCGGCGAGCCCGGCCGCTAGGCGGTGCACCGTCGGGAAACGCCTGGCGTCAATCGCATCCATGGGATCGAGCAGATCGCGTGGGCTGTTGGCGTCCTCGAGTGCCTCGCGCTGCCCTGCAGAGCGGGCTGGGCTCAGGCCACCGATAACCGGGTTGGCGGCTGCCGCCCCGGCGGGCTCGCCGCCATCATTTGAAATAGTGTCGGTACTGGTGAAGGACCCGTCACCCGGCTTGGGGTCCCGTAGCGTCATAGCGCTGGTCTCCAGGAGCAGGTAACCGAGCAAGAAGCTGTTGAAGGTGCGGTAGGTGAACAGCACCTGCTCGTCGGTGAATCCCTCTGCGGCCAATCCGGTCAGCATCGCCTCGACCCAGCGCAGCGACCGAAGCGGCGGGTTCACCCACGGAGCCGTCGGCGGCCGGGTGGCGACCAGCGGGAAGGCATGCGGATGCCCCCGGGCGTAACGGCGCACCCCATGTGCCATGCCCGTGAGATAAGGCCGCCACCCCTCCACCGGGCGCAGCTGGACGTCCGGATCGTCGGCGAGCTCGTTGACGATCCGTTCCACAACCGCGTCGAACAGCTCATCGCGGTCCCGCACATACCGGTACAGCGACATCGAGCGGACCCCCAGCCGGGACGACACCGCCCGCATCGTCGCCGCCCCGATGCCCTGCTCATCCACCAGCTCCAGGGCGGCCGTGACGATCCGGTCCAGCGACAGACCACGACCGGGCCGTCTTGGACGCCCGCGCTCGCCCCGTGCTCGTGCCACCCGAACCTCACCCTGAGACGACCGTTGTGATATTAGCGGTCAGCTTGCGATCGGCACCGGCACCTGATCGCCTCGCCCGCTGTGATCATCTTAAGGTTTCCCCGCCGGACTAACCGGCTCCTCCAGGCCGCCGCCATCGTCGGCAGTGCCGCCAACGCCGCGACATCGGAGCGCAAGAACCGAGACAATTGCCAGCAGCCAGCCCCCCCGGCGGTGGCATCGCAACCAGAGCATGGGACATCTGCACTATCGGCGACAAGGGGCGGAAAGTCGCTGTGCTCGGCCGACACCGCCGCATCCACCAAGGGCTTCCTACGCGGGTAAGTGTGCTCTACGGGAGCTCAGTTCTCCTTGTGCGGAAGGAGTTCCTGGACCTTTGTCAGCATGCCTTCCTTGACTACGCCCCACCTATCCTGGTCGCCTTTGAGTATCGCCCGCCCGGTGTCCTTCATCTGATCGAGCGTGGCGTGCGGTGGGATGGGCGGCACGTTCGGGTCGCAGTGCACGTCCAGCAGCGTCGGCCGGTCGGCGGCCAGCGCCCGGTCCCAGGCCGGGCCGACGTCACCGGGCTTGTCGACGGTGATTCCCTGCAGGCCGAGGCTCGCGGCGAATCCTGCGTAGTCCACGCTGGGCAGTGTCTGGGACTCCACGAACTTCGGCGCGCCCTCCATTGCCCGCATCTCCCAGGTCACCTGGTTGAGGTCGTCATTGTGCAAGACGGCGATGACGAGGCGCGGATCGGACCATTCCTGCCAGTAGTGCTTGATGGTGATCAGCTCGGCCAGCCCG
>DASXKD010000596.1:0-6818 GCA_036497045.1 Streptosporangiaceae bacterium
GCCCGGCGCCGCGCCTATCCAGTTGTACAAGAACAACACCGACAACAAGGGCGCCTCCTACGGCTGCCACGAGAACTACCTGATGCGCCGGGCGACGCCGTTCGCGGACATCGTCAGGAACCTGACCCCGTTCTTCGTCTCGCGGCAGGTGGTGTGCGGGGCCGGCCGGGTCGGCCAGGGCGCCGACGGCCGTAACGAGGGCTTCCAGATCAGCCAGCGGGCCGACTTCTTCGAGGTCGAGGTCGGCCTGGAGACCACGCTCAAACGGCCGATCATCAACACCCGCGACGAGCCGCACGCCGATCCGGAGAAGTACCGCCGCCTGCACGTGATCATCGGCGACGCGAACATGAGCGAGGTCAGCACCTACCTCAAGCTCGGGACCACGGCCCTGGTGCTGGCGATGATCGAGGAGCGGTTCCTCGACGGCGACCTCGCGCTCGAGACGCCGGTGGCGGAACTGCGGGCGATCTCCCACGACCCGGCCTGCCGGCACCTGGTCACCTTGCGCGACGGCCGGCGGATGACCGCGGTCCAGCTGCAGATGGAGTACCTGGACCGGGCCCGCAAGTACACCGAGGACCGGTACGGCGCCGACGTCGACGACATGACCGCCGACGTCCTCAACCGGTGGGAGTCGGTCCTGGGCCGGCTGGCCGAGGACCCGATGCTGATGTCCAGGGAACTCGACTGGGTGGCCAAGCTCGAACTGCTCGAGGGCTACCGGACCCGGGACCAGCTGGGCTGGGGGCACCCCCGGCTGCAGCTCGTGGACCTGCAGTACGCCGATGTGCGCCCGGAGCGCGGCCTGTACAACCGGCTGGCAGCCAGGGGCCGGATGGTCCGCATCGTGTCCGACGAGGAAGTAATCCGGGCCATGGAGAACCCCCCGGACGACACGCGCGCCTACTTCCGCGGCCGCTGCCTGCAGAAGTACCCGGACTCCGTGGCCGCCGCGTCCTGGGATTCGGTGATCTTCGACATCCCCGGGCACGACTCCCTGCAGCGGGTACCGACGCTGGAGCCCCTTCGCGGCACCAAGGCTCACGTGGGCGACCTGATCGACCGCTGCCGCACCGCCGCGGACCTCGTCGCCGCCCTCACCGGTAACGGCTAGAGGGCTAGCCCGGGGGCCGAGGGTTGGGCAGGCTGCTCGGTGGCGAGGATACGGTTGAGGGCGGCGAGGACGCTCAGGACCACGGAGGATCGTATGGCAACGAATGAGACTGGCGGCCAGCGGCAGACCACCAGGCGCAGCGAGGAGGCCGAGGACGCGGCCCCCGAGGCGACCGCGGAGGTCCAGGAACGCCAGGAGAAGCTCAGCGATGACGTGGAGGCGATCCTCGACGAGATCGATGAGGTCCTCGAGGAGAACGCCGAGGAGTTTGTCCGCTCCTACGTCCAGAAGGGCGGGCAGTGACCCTGCCGAGTTCGCGCTGAGCTGATAGCCCCGGCCGCTGCGCCGGTACAGGTGGGGTTCGCGCGGCAGTAGGGTCGGTCGAAGGCAGGAATCAACCGGAAGGAACCTCGTGGGCGCTGATTACCTGGGAGGGCAGTTCACTGCCGCGTGCCTGAGCGTGGGCACCTCGTCCTTTGCCGACTTCCTCGCCGCGTCTGCTCCAGGCCTGCTGCCTGGCGCGGCATCCGCTGGCCCCGCCGCGCAGGTCCCCGGGGATCTCCCGCACGGAACCACCATCGTGGCCATGGACTTCGGCGGCGGCGTGATCATGGCGGGTGACCGGCGATCCACCGCCGGGAGCATGATCGCCCAGCGCGACATCGAGAAGGTGTTCCGCAGCGACGAGTTCTCCTGCGTCGGGATCGCCGGCGTGGCCGGGATCGGTCTCGAGCTCGTCCGGCTCTTCCAGCTCGAGCTCGAGCACTACGAGAAGCTGGAGGGCCGGACCCTGTCGCTGGAGGGCAAGGCCAACCGGCTGGCCGCGTTCGTCCGCGGCAACCTCGGCGGCGCCATGCAGGGCCTTGTCGTGGTGCCGCTGTTCGCCGGCTACGACGAGGACACCGGCAAGGGCCACATCTTCAGCTACGACGTGGCCGGCGGCCGGTACGAGGAGCGCAGATTCCACGCCATCGGCTCCGGTTCGGTGTTCGCCCGCGGGTCGCTGAAGAAGCTTTACACCGACGGCATGACCGAGGACGACGCGGTCACCACGTGCATGCAGGCCCTCTACGACGCCGCGGACGACGACTCCGCCACCGGCGGCCCGGACCTGACCAGGCGCATCTACCCGGTGGTGGCCGTGGTCACCGAGAACGGGTTCCGGCGGCTGACCGACGACGAGGCCGCCGAAAACGCGGAGGCGGTCGTCCGCGAGCGCATGCAGTCGCCTGGCGGCCCGATCGCGCCGCTGCGGCAAGCCAGTACATAACGACAGCCCTCGATAACCTATCCGTCCGACTACCAGGTCCGTCCGACTCTTAGGGGAGCCCCAGCGGTGTCCATGCCGTTCTACGTGTCGCCAGAACAGGCGATGAAGGACAAGGCAGACTACGCGCGCAAGGGCATAGCGCGCGGGCGCAACAGCGTCGTGCTGGCCTACGACGAGGGGATCTTGTTCGTCGCGCCGAACCCCTCCAGCGCCCTGCACAAGGTCAGCGAGATCTACGACCGGATCGCGTTCGCGGCGGTGGGCCGGTACAACGAGTACGAGAACCTGCGGGTCGCCGGGGTCAGGTTCGCCGACACCCGGGGCTACCAGTACGCGCGGGAAGACGTCACCGCGCGCGGGCTCGCCAACTGGTACGCCCAGGTACTCGGCAGCATCTTCACCGAGAGCAACAAGCCCTACGAGGTGGAGCTCGTCGTCGCCGAGGTGGGGGACACCCCGGCCGGGGACCAGATGTACCGGATCACGTTCGACGGCTCCGTCGCCGACGAGCACGGTTTCGTGGCCATGGGCGGCCAGGCGGAACAGGTCGCCGGAGTACTCAAGGAGCGCTACGCCGCGGGCATGTCGATCGCGGCAGCGCTCGGCGCGGCGATCGCGGCCTTGTCCGGCCAGGGCAACGGCGAGCGCTCCGAGATCAACGGCAGCCAGCTCGAGGTCGCGGTCCTGGCGCGCGGGCGCGTGCACCGTACGTTCCGCCGGATCGGGGGTGCCCGGCTGGAGGAACTGCTGAGCCAGGCCCAGCCGGGCGGCAAGGCGGCCGAAGGCAAGGGCGCGAAGGGCGCAGCGGCAGACGGCGCGGGCGAGGATGCCGCGGGGGAACCGTCGCCGGGTGACGGCACCGCGCCCTAGCCGGGCACGGTTTCTGGCGGGTGGGCATGATCCGGTGGCTCGGCTTCGCGGCCGGGGTGGTCCTGCTGCTGACCACCGCCTCCAGTGTGATCAAGACCCTGTTGATCCCGCGATCAGCCAGGTCGGCATTGGGCAGCGGGCTGGGCTGGCTGAACCGGTGGATCTTCGGCAAGATCACCACGCGGGTCGAGGACCTGCGGCAGCGCGAGCGGATCCTGGCCGCGGGCGGCCCGGCCTGGCTGATCGCACTGCTCGTCAGCTGGCTGGTGTGCCTGCTGCTCGGGTACGCCCTGCTGCTGTGGCCACTGAATCATCACACGTTCCCGCTGGCCCTGGAGGAAGCCGGGTCTTCGCTGTTCACGCTCGGCTTCGTCCGGCCGTTCGGTGCGGGCCCGGTCGCAGTGGTGTTCCTGGCCGGCGCCAGCGGTTTGGCCCTGGTGGCGCTGCTCATCGCCTACCTGCCGACGCTCTACACGGCGTTCAACCGCCGGGAGATCTCGGTCACCATGCTGGAGGCGCTGGCCGGTTCCCCGCCGTGGGGCCCGGAACTGCTGGCCCGCCAGGCCCTGATCGGCGACGAGGCCTACCTGCCCAAGGTCTATGAGCGGTGGACCGAGTGGGCCGCCGACATCGCCGAAAGCCACACCAACTACCGCACCTTGGCCTACTTCCGGTCCCCGGACCCGCAGACCTCGTGGCTGCTCGGCCTGCTCGCGGTCCTGGACGCGGCGGCGCTCCAACTGGCGCTGAACCCGGGCACCGCACCGGCGGAGGCCCGGCCGCTGATGCGCGTCGGCTACATCACCATGCGCAAGCTCGCCCGCAACCTGGGCATGGCGGTGACCGAGGATCCGCACCCGGAAGACCCGCTCGTGCTGACCAAGGCTGAGTTCGACAGCGCGGTAGACCGGATGCGCCGGGCAGGCTGGGTGTTCGAGCGGGAACCCGACGAGGCCTGGCCGCACTTCCACGGCTGGCGGGTCAACTACGAGGCCGCGGCGTACGCGCTGGCGCGCTTCCTCGACCTGCCCCCGGCGGTGTGGTCGGGCACCCGTCCCCGGCACCGCCCGCCGCCGCAACTGCCGGCTCGCCCGCCGCATCGCGAACCGGGCCGGCCCGGAGAGGATGCGGCCAGCCCTCAGGCGCGGCCGGGCTGAGGGTGCACGACCGCCCAGATCGCGTGCACGTCCGCCGTGGTGGCGTTCCAGTACAGGTGCGGCACCGCGGAGTCGAACGCGATCGAGTCGCCAGGGCCCAGCACGAACGTGTCGAAACCGACGCTGGCGTGCAGGGTGCCGGTGGTGATGAGGCCGTACTCGTGGCCGTCATGGCGCAGCGGGCGCCGCGCGTCGGTGGAGTGCCCGCTGGGCTCGTAGATCACTTCGAGGAAATCCACCCGCTCGTCGGGGCCCGGGGTCAGCCGCTCCCAGCGCACGCCGCTGGCCAGGTCGATGGTGCGCCGGGTGCCGGCCCGCTGGACGACGCCATGGCCGCCGGGGAGCGCGGCCGCCCCGTGGGCCTCCTCCCGCACGTGGCCGTCGCCGTGCGCGGTCACGGTCAGGCCATCGGCGGGCGCTGCGGCGCTGAACAGGAAGTCCAGCGAGGTGCG
Source organism: Streptosporangiaceae bacterium (assembly GCA_036497045.1). Taxonomy (GTDB): domain Bacteria; phylum Actinomycetota; class Actinomycetes; order Streptosporangiales; family Streptosporangiaceae; genus DASXKD01. The sequence goes on from DASXKD010000596.1 coordinate 4,867, forward strand.
CAACTCCGTGGCCAGGGCGTACAGCATGCCCACCGACGGAGCGGACAGGCCCCGCTCGATCTGGGAGATGAGGCTGGGCGAGCACTGGATGCGCCGGGCGAGTTCCCGCGCGGACAGGCCCCGCTGCTCGCGTACCTGGCGCAGCCGGGGGCCAAGCTCGGCACCGGGATCGAACGAGCCCGTCACGAACCTCCCTGTGTTAGCCCGGGGGAGCGACCCCCCGGAACCCCCCGGTGGTTAGCCCGGGGGAGCGACCCCCCGGAACCCCCCGGTGGCCTGCGGCCCCTGCGACTTCGTCGCGGGAGACTTGGCCCTGCGCTGGGCCCGGGGGCGATCCCCGAATCCCGCTGGCTCGCTAGTTGACAGCCACACTGTACATACGTTAAATCAGGCTGTACAAGGTTGGCATGCGAGAGGAAGCCGTCATGGTTGCGCCCGTTCCGCCCGTGCCCGCCCTTCCCCGCACGCCCGCTCCCGGGCGGATGAACGTCGACTTCGAACAGCGCATCGATTTCTCCCGGCTCCGTTCCTACCGGCTCGGCCGGGCCATGGCCGCGCTGGAAGCCAGCGACCTCGGCGCGTTGCTGGTCTTCGACAACAACAACATCCGCTACCTCACCGGCGTGGCCATCGGCGAGTGGACCAGGGACAAGCTGTGCCGGTACGCGCTGTACACCCGCACCGGCGAGCTGTTCCTCTGGGACTTCGGCTCGGCCGCCGTGCACCACCGGATGTACTGCCCGTGGCTCAAGCCCGAGCACTGCATCGCCTCCTGGACCACCATGCGCGGCGCCACCGCGCCGCAGGCCGGGCTCGTCGCCAAAGCGGTGGCGGAGATCAAGGGCCTCCTCGAGGACACCGGGGTGGCAGGCATGCCGGTCGGGATCGACTTCGCCGAACTGCCCATGCTGTTCGAACTGCAAAGCCAGGGCATCGAGGCCCGTGACGGGCAGCAGGTCATGCTCGATGCCAGGCAACTCAAGTCGCCCGACGAGATCGCCCTGCTGACCACCGCCGCGGCCATGGTGGACGGCGTCTATCAGGACATCACCGACGCGCTGCGGCCGGGCGTGCGGGAGAATGAGATCGTCGCGCTGGCCAGCAAGCGGCTGTATGAGATGGGCTCCGACGACGTGGAGTCGATCAACGCGGTCTCCGGGGAGCGCTGCAACCCGCACCCGCACAACTTCTCCGATCGCATGATCCGGCCAGGGGAGCAGGCCTTCTTCGACATCATGCATTCCTTCAACGGCTACCGGACCTGCTACTACCGCACGTTCAGCGTGGGCAGCTCCACCCAGGCGCAGCGCGACGCCTACGCCAAGGCAAGCGAGTGGATGGAGGCAGCGATCACGGCGATCAAGCCGGGCGTGAGCACCGACCAGGTGGCCAGGCTCTGGCCGACCGCGCAGGACATCGGCCTGCCGGACGAGAAGACCGCGTTCGGCCTGCAGTTCGGCCACGGGCTCGGCCTCGCCCTGCATGAGCGCCCGATCATCAGCATGCTCTCCTCGCTGGACGCCCCGATGGAGATCCAGAAGGGCATGGTGTTCGCGCTGGAGACCTACTGCCCGGCCAGCGACGGCGTCTCCGCCGCCCGGCTCGAGGAGGAGGTCGTGGTGGTGGACGGCGGCATCGAGATCATCACCAAGTTCCCCTCCGCGGAACTGTTCGTCACCAACCCGTACTAAGGACAGGCGCCATGGATGAGCAAGCCGCACTCGGGCTGTACCGGGCCATGACCAGGATCCGGCAGTTCGAGAAGCGCGCGCACGATCTTTTCCTGCAGAACCTGGTGAAGGGAACCACCCACCTGGGCACCGGGCAGGAGGCCATCGCGGCCGGGGTCGCGGTCGCGATGCGCGAGGACGACTACACGTTCGTCACCTACCGCGGCCACAACCACGTGCTCGCCCGCGGTACGGAGATGACCCCGGTCATGGCCGAGCTGC
>DASXKD010000597.1:0-7134 GCA_036497045.1 Streptosporangiaceae bacterium
CCCCAGGTGACCTCGGTGCCGTCGGCCCAGGTCTCGTAGACCCGGCCGCCGCTGCGCCGTTCCACGGTGACCGCACGGACCTGGTCCTGGCCAGCGGAGAACGGCTGCACCGGCCACCAGGCGCCGATCGTCCGCACGAAGGTGTCGAAGGTGCGCCGTTGCGGCGCGCGCACCACGACCGACTGCCGTACCGGGGGGCGGCGCAGCGGCGTGACGACGGCCCGGCGGCCCGGGTCACCCAGCGCGGGAGGCATGGTTCTTATCATCGGTGATCCCTTCCTCCGCTTCCACCAGCCGCCTGGCCGTATCCAGCGAGGACGCCCACATGTCGTCGAGGAACCGGCGCAGCCCCGCCAGCCCCTCTGGCTGGGCCCGGTACAGCCGCCGGGTGCCCTCCCGGCGCTCGGTGAGCAGGCCGGCGTTGCGCAGCACGGTGAGGTGCTGGCTGACCGCGGTCCTGGTCACGTCGAACGCCGCGGCGATCTGTCCGGCGGCCAGCTCGTCGCTGGCGACCAGGCGCAGGATGGCCCGGCGGCGTGGCTCGGCGAGGGCCTTGAGTGCCTCGTCCGTCGCCCGCTCGGTGGCGTCCGCATCGACGCTGGCCATGGCTCAGGCCCAGAGCCCGACCTTGTTCCCGTCCATGACCATCTCCTTCTGCGTCAGGGACAGCTAACGTTAGTGACTTCGAACGTTAGTGTCAACTAACGGAGACACGCCGGGCGGCTAGCTGAGCGATCAGCCGCCAGCCAAGCAGGAACAGCCCGAGGAACAGCAGGGAGACCACGACGAACGCCAGCGCGGTGCCCTGACCGGCCAGCACCCGGAGCACTTGGCCGAGGGCCACGGTGGCCAGCCACACCCCTGCGCCGGTGGGCACCAGGGCGAACGGCTGGCGCCACGCCCGGGTCGCCAGCTCGCCGGCCGCCAGCCCGGCCAGGAACGGCCACGACGTGGAAACGACCCCGGCCAGGGTGCCGCCCGCGTGGTGGTTCGCCCGGCCGATCACCACGAAGATCAGCACGCAGCAGACGTCGGCGAGAACGCCGAGGGCGGCACGCATGCGCTCAGCGTAGGCGCCGGCGGCGCCCCGCGAGGCCAGCCCCGCTGCATGCCACCACGACGGCGAGCGGCACGACGCTCCCGGCCAGCCCGGGCTCCGCCGAGCGGGCGACGATCCACAGCGATCCGAGGAACACCAGGTAGGCCCCGATGATGAAGGCCCCGGTGGCGCGGGTCATGCCGCTGTCGCGGTAGGCGAACGCCAGCGCGATGAGGGTCAGCACCAGGTACCAGAGGGCGATCAGGTCCGCCTGGCCCGACGGCGCCCCGAGCCCGGTGATCGTGGCGGGCACCAGCAGCCCGGCCGTGACGTTCAGCGCGTTGCTGTTCAGCGTGGTGCTCAGCATGGCGGCGCCGCGGCCACGCGCCGCGAGGTACACCGCGGCGACCGAGTTGGGCAGGCTGGTGACCGCCGCGAGTACCACCCCGCCGATGATGATCGGCGGGATCGAGAAATGGGTGCCGAGCCGGGTCGCGGCCTGTTCCATGGCCACGCTGGCGGCGACCACGATGATCAGCATCGCGCCGGCCAGGGCCACGTCCCTGCCCCGGCCGTGCGGCGGGTGGATGACCTCTTCGAGTTCGGCCTCCTCCTCGGACACGGCCGTGGCCAGCCACGCCTCCCAGCGCCGGGTCAGCGGGATGCGGGCCAGCCGGGCCCGGCCGGCCCCGAGCACGATCAGGTAGGGGATCAGGGCGGCGAGGGCGGCGACGAGCGCCGCCCCGGCGGGGATCAGGCCGAGCACCGTGACCAGGCAGACCACGGCTATCCAGGCCCCGACCACCCCACCGAGCAGGATCACCTTGCGGTGCAGAGCGATCCGGCCGGCCACCACGGCGCCGAGGCCGAGCAGGGCGGCCAGGTTGAACACGTTGGAGCCGATGACCACCCCGGCGCCGACATTGTTCTGGTGCATGCTCAGTGCGGTCACCGCGGAGGTGATTTCCGGCGCGTCCCCGGCCAGCGCGGCCAGCACGCCGAGCAGCCCCTCGGACAGGCCGAGCCGCTCGCCGATCCGTTCCAGCCGGGTCACCAGTATGTAACTGGCGCCGAGGCTGACCGCGGCGGCGGCTATGAAAACGGACAGCTCGGCAGCAACCGGCACCGGGCAGGCCCCTTCCTGTGGCTCGCGGATGCCGACCAGTCTCCCCTGCTATCCCGGTGCCACCCATCACCCTCCGGGGAGTGGCGGTGCAGGCCGCCGCGGGTGAGCCTGGTCGCAGGGCAGGGGCACCCGGTGATCACCTGGCGGGGTGCTCCCCGTCGGCGAGCCCGGCGCCGATCATGCACACGGCCTCGAAGTTGCGTTGCACATCGGCCCGGTCGGCCTCCTCGCCGACCGTGCGCTCGCTGGCCCGCTGGATCATCCCCGCCTGATCCAGCAGTACCCGGCGCTGAGCCGGCCCGGTCGTCTCCATCATGATCTTGGCGATGGCATCGAGCTGGCGGATCATGATGGCCGGCATGCCCATGCTCGCCTGCCGGATCTTCTCGAACGACCGCTGCACAAGGCGCTCGTAGCTCGGCTGGGCCGCGATCACCCTGATGAACCCCTGCTCGTCTCGGTGCATCCGGACCGGGTGCCACCGCTTCACGATCTTGCAGAGGTTGTCGCCCAGCCAGTCCACGCAGGTCATCGCGGTGAAGGTGTCATTGACCGCGGGGGACAAGGCCCGGATGGCGATCTCGACGAGCTGGTCGATGCCGAAGGACACATCCTGCGTCAGCGTGCGGTACGGGCCGGTGATGTGTGCCTGCGCGAGCGCCTCGTTCACCCGGGCGGCGGCTTCGGGCGGCCAGACGGTGCCGATGGTGTGCCCCTGCACGATGAAATGGCCGGGCCGGTGGCGGAGGCCGATGACCGCGTCCGCCCGCTCGGCGAACCGGACCAGGCTCCTGAGCCGGATGTACTGCACGTAGCCGCTGTCCGCCGCCTGGACGGCGCCGCCCTCCTTCTCCATCCGGGTAAGCAGTTCCGCGCTGGACGGGCCGCGCTCGGGCGCGGGCACCCCGTCCGTAGCCGCGTTGCCTTGCGTTTCGATCGCCTCGGACAGGTCGGCGGCGATGCTGGCGATGACGTTCGGCAACTGGATTGCCGAGGCGGTGTGGTTGATGAAATAGATGAGAACGGTCATGTCGGCGACCATCAGCGCGAGCGTGACCGTCACCCCGATGTGCGGCACGAAGTCCCCCCGCGGCCCCGGGCCGATGGACACCAGGACCAGGACGGCATAGATGAAGGTCGCGACGAACGTGCCAAGCGTGAGCTGGGTGCTCCGGTCGCGGATGAAGTTGCGCAGCATGCGCGGCCCGAACTGGGTGGATGCCAGGGTCAGCGTCACCAAGATGATCGAGAAGACCACGCCCACGACGGTGATCACGGCTGCGGCTATGGCCGTCAGGATCTGCCGGGCGGCGTCAGCGCTCCCGGCGATCACCCAGGACGGCAGGCCGAAGTCGCCGTGATACGCGGCTCTGTCAAGGGCCAGTGTGCCGGCGAACAAGGCGATGGCGGCGATGACCTCGACAGCAGGGACCAGCCAGAGGTTCGTGCGCAGGACTTCCTGCCGCCAGTGTGAGCCGAGTGCCGATGACCACACACCCCGGCGCATGGAAAGCCCCTGACCTCGACCGTTATGCCGACCAGACTTCCCGGCTCACCTGGCACCAGTATGACCCATGATCGCCGCGGGCGCGTGCCCGACACGATCACCAGGGGTTCGGCACGGTGGAGCCGAACACCTCCGCCTGCAGTTGCCGCGCGTCCGCCGACGGGCCGCAGACCACGGTCGGCAAATGGTCGTGGTCTGCGGCCCACAGCGACCACGCGTACAGGGACGTGCGCTCCGTCAGCGGATTGTCCCGCGCGGTGTGCGCGGGCACCCACCGTCCGCCCCGGTTCACCCACCTCGCCCCGAACGCGAGGTAGGCGGTCCGGTGGCCGTCGATCATGAACGTCTGCGGGTATGGCCCCGGCGCGTCGTGGGTGCGGAACCAGTTCTGGAAGTCGATCGCGTTCGTGCTGTCTATATGCACGTTCGGGCCGTTCAGCCAGGTCTGGCTGCCCGGGCGGAGCCCGGCGGTACGGATGGCGCACTGGACAAGCAGGGCCGGCGCGTCCGCCAGGCGGACCGCGGCAGGGTCGCTGGCGAAGGTCGGATGCGGCTTGTTCTTCGGCGGCAGCGCGAACCCGCTGCAGCCGGCCACGGCCACGCTGGCCACCGCTGCGCAGGCCGCGGCCAGGGCAGTCACCGCCGCGGGGCCCCGCCTGGTCCCGCCGTGCCTGCCGCGCATCTCGCCTCTCATCCGGGCCGTTCCCGGCCGCTTCCGGCCGTGGTGACCGCAGCGTAGCCTGAACCTGCGGGCGGCGAGACCGCGCTCACGGAAAGGCCATTCCATGGGGTCGCAGGTTTTCTGGCGCCGCGCGCTTGAGGAGCCCGGCTGGATCGCGGCGGTCGAGCCGGACGGTACCGCGCATGCCGCCGGAGACCTGCTGGCCCGGGTCAACCAGCTGACCCAGGGGCTGCGGGAACGGGGCCTGCGGCCCGGCGACGGGCTGGCCGTCCTGGCGCCCAACGGCATCGCGGCGCTGGAGGTCTACCTGGCGGCGCTGCAGTCCGGGTGGTACCTCACGCCGGTCAACTGGCATTTCACCGTGCCCGAGATCGCCTACATCCTGCGGGACAGCGAGGCGAAGGTGTTCTTCGCGCACGAGCGGTTCGCCGCTGCCGGGGCCGGCGCCGCGGATGAGGCGGGCATTCCGGCCAGCGGCCGGATCTCGTACGGGACGGTGCCCGGGTTCACCCCGGTGGAGCGTGTCCGCGAGGGCCAGTCGCCGGAGGTGCCGGATGGCCGGACAGCGGGCACCACGATGCACTACACCTCCGGCACCACCGGCCGGCCCAAGGGCGTGCGCCGCCAGCTCTCCGGCCTTGACCCCGACGAGGCCGGGGAACTCTCGTCGCTGCTGCCGCAGCTCTTCGGCATCACGCCGGGCCCGCCGAACGTGCATCTGGTCACCTCGCCGCACTATCACACGGCGGTATCGGTGTTCGGCGGCGCGAGCCTGATGATGGGCCATCGCCTGGTGTACATGGACGGCTGGGACGCCGAGCGCGCGCTGGCGCTGGTGGCGGAGCACAAGGTCACCAACACGCACATGGTGCCCACGCACTTCACCCGGCTGCTTGCCCTCCCTGAACAAACAAGGCAGCGTTACGACATTTCCTCGATGCGCTGGATCCTGCACGCCGCGGCGCCCTGCCCGGTCGGGGTGAAGCGGGCGATGCTGGACTGGTGGGGGCCCCGGGTGTACGAGTACTACGCGGCGACCGAGGGCGGGGGCACGCTGGCCACGCCGGAGGACTGGCTGGCCAAGCCGGGCACGGTGGGCAAGCCGTGGCCGATCACCGAGGTCATGGTCGCCGATGAGGACGGGGAGAAGTGCCCGCCTGGGGTGCCGGGCACCGTGTACATGCGGTCGGACCTGACCGACTTCGTCTACAAGGGAGATCCGGCCAAGACCCAGGCTGCCCGGAAGAACGGCTTCTTCACTGTCGGCGACATCGGCTACCTGGACGAGGACGGATACCTGTTCCTCTGCGACCGCAAGGCCGACGTGATCATCTCGGGCGGGGCGAACATCTACCCGGCCGAGATCGAGGGCGAGATCATCATGCATCCGCAGGTCGCCGACGTGGCCGTGTTCGGCATCCCGGATGACGAGTGGGGGGAGTCCGTCGCCGCGGTGGTGCAGCCCGAGGCCGGGGCGGCACCGGGCCCGGAACTGTCGGCGAGCATAGTCACCTTGCTGGAGGGGCGGCTGGCCCGGATGAAGTGGCCCAAGCGGATCGACTTCATCGAGCAGATGCCCAGGGACCCGAGCGGCAAGCTGCTCAAGCGCCGCCTCAGGGATCCCTACTGGCAGGACCGGGGCACCGCCATCTGACCGGCCGCCGGGCCCAGCGTGAGCAGGTGGGCGAGGATCGCGTCGTACACGGCCCGTAGCCGCGGTGGCCGGCGGGCGAAGCTGGTGTCCACCGTGCAGCCGGGAAAGCAGGTGTGTGACCGATTCGCGTTGCCGAACTCCCGGTCGCGCCGGAGACAGGTCACCGGCTCACGGTGCAGCCCTGCCCTCGCCGCCCGGCTTGCCTTCCGCCGTCTCCGCCAAGGCGTCGAGCAGTCGCTCGGTCGCTGGCGCCCCGGGTGGCTCACCGTAGGTCAGCGCCAGCACCTGACGGCGGGCGCCCGGCAACGGTTCGGTGCGCACCCCTGGGTGACGCGCGGCCCGCAGTGCCAGGTCGGGCAGCAGGGCGACGCCCAGCCCTGACGCGGCGAGCGCCTGAGCGACCAGGACGTCGTCGGTGGTGAACGCGATCTGCGGGGTGAAGCCGGCCCGCTCACACTGCCAGACCAGGTGGGTGCGGCAGCGTTCGCAGCCGGCGATCCAGCGGTGCTCGGCATAGCTGGCCAGGCGGCTACCGGCGGTGCGCGGCGGGACCTGGGCCCCGGCGCCGGTGACCAGGTGGACCGGTTCGTCAAGCAGCAGCCTGGCCCGGACCCCCTCCTCGTCCTCCGGGTGACCCATGGCCGTGCCGTGCTGCCCAGCCGTGCCGTGCTGCCCAGCCGTGCCCTGCTGCACGTAGGAGAACACCAGCGCGACGTCCACCCGCCCGGCCCGGAGCATGCGGAGCGCCCCCTGCGGCTCGGCCTCAGCCAGGTGCAGTTCGATGCCGGGGTACTCGGCCCGCAGCCGGACGGCGGCCGCGGGCACCATGGTCGCCAGCGCCGAGGGAAAGCCCGCCACCCGGATCCGCTCCTCGCGCTGGCCGACGTGCGCGGCGAGTTCCTGCTCGGCCGCGTCCAGCCGGCCCAGGATCTCCTCCGCCCGGCCGGCCAGCAGGCGGCCCGCGTCGGTGAGCTTGACCCCGCGCCCGGACCGCTCGACCAGGCGCGTTCCGGTCTCCGCCTCGAGCCGGGCCAGGTGATGGCTCACCGAAGGCTGGGCGTAGTTGAGCGACTTGGCGGCCGCGGTCACCGAACCGTGCCTGGCCACCGCGGCGAGCACCCGCAGC
>DASXKD010000598.1:0-7904 GCA_036497045.1 Streptosporangiaceae bacterium
GTCTGCTGAGGTCGCTACGCCATACTCTGCAGCATGTCCCCTGAGCACGTGCCGGACCTGTCCACGTTCAGCGAATCTAGCCTCTTCTCCCTCTACCGGGCGATTCTGAGTGAGCTGAAGCACCGGGGCGTGATCCGGACGAAGAACGCTCCCGTCGGCGACTACGCCGAATACCTCGTGGCGACCGCGCTTGGCGGCCAGCTAGCGCCCAACTCAGAGAAGTCGTGGGACGTGCTTACCAAAGACGGGGAGAAGCTCCAGGTGAAAGCACGCGTGGTGTCCGACCCGGCCGAGCCGGGCCAATTGCAGCTCTCTCCGTTCCGGTCCTTCAGCTTCGACTTCGCGGTTATCGTGCTCCTGTCGGATACCGACTACGCCGTCTCGCGGGCAGCGAAAGTGCCTCTCCACGTGGTCGAATCTTCCGCGATCTACCGGCAGCACGTGAACGGCAAAGTCTTGTTTGCACGCCCGGAAATCATGGGCCATCCCGACGCATCGGATCTAACCGCAACCCTCCGGACGGCACAAACTGGCCGCGAGACGGTCTGACAACCTGAATGCTTATGCACTGCTGCGCTCCGGGCAGACGCGCGCTCATGCCGCGGACCGGGTGATGCCTTGTATCCACAGCAGGGTGCGCCGGTGCACGGTGATGGACCGCTCGGGTTGCCGGCTCGTGGCCGGCAGCGGATAGCTCCGCAGTCCCGTCAGGGGGACGGCCGCGGCGACGGAGTCTTCGGCGCGTGGCGCGGTTCTGGCGCCACGCGGGGCTGGTGGCTTGTGCTAGCGTCCGCCGACCGCGTTGTACTGTTCGACCACGCTGGCGGGGATGCGCCCGCGCTCGCTTACCGTCAGGCCGTGCTCTTTCGCCCAGGCGCGGATATCACCCGAGCGCTGGCGGTTGGCCGCGGTCCGCCCGGGGCGGCGAGACGGTGCCCGCCCGGCCCGGCGGGCATGCTCAACATAGGGGGCGAGCTGCTTGCTGAACCTGGCGGCGTTCTTGGCGTTCAGGTCGATCTCATAGTCGGTGCCCTCGAACGCGAACCGGATAGTTTGCTCGGCCGGGCCGCCGGTCAAGTCGTCTTCCAGGACGACGGTTACTTTCTGGGCCACGTTTTCACCTTCCCGCCATCAAGGGATGCGTTACCGTACCGTGGCGATGTCCTGCGCCCGTGCAACATCCGCGGTCATGCGCCTGCAGATCTCCGCAACCCGGTCGGACAAGTATTTCCGACGGCCTGCTCTACACGTGCAGCTACGCTCAGTTACCGGTGCCGATGGGCGCCAGCGCGCATGGAACCGCCGTTCTGGGTAGCAGCGTGGTCGTTGATCTGGCCGTTCGAGCCGCACCCGAATGGGATGATCTGCGCGCGGGCCGGCGCGGCGAGCCCGGGCCCGCCGAGGGGCAGGCTCGGGGCTACGGGGTAATCCACTACGGCAACTGGCCTGCCCTGTCCACCACGGCCATCCGGATGACGGCGTTTCCGGCCTCGGTTCCGGCGTGCATGGTCTTGCCGTTCACCGCGACCTCCAGGTCGCCGATGTACTGGTAGGTCTTCGGGTCGAAGATCAGCTCGATACGAATGCCCCGGAACGAGTCGACGGCTGCTGTGGCGATGCCCTTGCGCCCGGCCAGGGTGGTCACGGTGCCGGCGAGATGGATCCCCTTGATCGTGGACAGGGCGCGGAACATCAGCGCCGCGGCGCGGTGCGGCACAATGAACTGGTACATCGAAATAACCTGTTCGAGCGCCCCCGCCGCGGGTGGCGCGGGGGGCACCGCACCGGGCTTGCGGCCCCAGCGGCCATCAGGCACCAGGTAGTCCTTCATGCCCGCCAGGGTGCGCGGAAGGTTCGTCACATAGGCAGGCGGGAGCGGGCAGTTCGCCTTCCAGTTCCAGTTGGAATGGGGCAGCGTGCTGCAGTCGGGCACCGGCAGGCCGTGGACCCAGGTCTTGCCCGGCAGGTAGCGCTGCAGGGTCAGCCCGCCGTGCATGCCGTCGGCGGATAGCCAGTCGCGGGTCAGGATGCGGGGTGGGCGACGGCCGGTGCGGTAGGGGCCCTGGGAGATCCCCTCCTTGAACACGAACTGGTCCGGCCCGGGCCGGAGGTCCGGCGTGGCCGCCATGACCCGCGCGGCACGAAGCAGGACCGCAGCCGCCGTCGCAGGCGCGTGCCGCTGGCCTGCGGGCGGTGCCGGGGGGCCGGCCACAAGCCCGGGCAGCGTGATGGCCGCGCTCACGGCTATCGCCGCCAGTGCGGCCCCCGCGAAGCCCCAGCGCAGCGCGTGGTGGGACGGAGCCGGTACTGTTCTGCCCGGCCGCTCCCGCTCGCGCGGCCTCCGCCTGCGAGGCAGCCGGGAAGTATGGCGCGCGTAGTAACGGGGCGTTTCCACGGGACGGCTCGGGGCATCAGGAGCGGTCCCGGCGCGTTGTTCGGCAGCGGCCTCCGCGAGCAGGGTGCCGCGCGCCGCGTCCCGGACGGCTGCGGGGAGGCCCACTTCCGGCGGGGCGACGGCCGCGACAAGGGCGATCTCATCCATGTTCTGGCTCCTCAGGAGGTAACTTCCGGTCGAGACAGAGCCGGCCCGACTGCGCGGCGCAGCTTCACCCGGATCCGGTGCAGCCGGGAGCGGACCGTGCCGAGTGGTATCCCCAGTGCCTGTGCGGCCTGTTCGTAGGACAGCCCCGCCCAGGCCACCAGCAGGACGAGTTCCCGGTCGTCACCGGAAAGCTGGTCGAGCGCCCGCACAATCAGCGGGCGCAGCCGGGCGGCGGTGACCCGGCCGAGGGCCTCCTCCGCGACCACGTCGGCGGGCGGCGTGGCGGGCACGGCGGCAAGCACCGAGGCCTGGCGCCGCTGGGTCCGCACGTGCTGGCTGATCACGTTTGCCGCGATTCCGTACAGCCAGGGCCGGGCATCGGTGCGGCAGCTGTCGTAGCGGCGCCGATTGCGGAAGGCCGCCAGGAACACTTCCGACACCACATCGGCGGCCGCCTGCTGGCCGAGCCGCCGCGCGGCGTAGCGGTAGATCCCGTCGGCGTGGCGGTCGAAGATTTCGGCAAAACGCTCCGGGTCGGCCACCGACTGCCAGATCACCGCCGCGTCGCTGGGTGCGGCCGGCTCAGCCAGGAACGCTTCCCCTGGTTCGGTCATGTGAGCGTGTTTCGCGGCGCCGGGTGAGTTCTCATCGGCTGGGGCCTCCTTCGCCGGGCTGAGCACACCCGGCGATTGAGCTGCGCTCCAGGGCCTGCCTGCCGGGCGCCCTTATGCGGTCACCCCGTACTTGGCCGGCCCACCCGGAAGGTTCCCTTTCGCGCGGCAGCACTTCGGGCCGCGGCCAAGCACGGCGCAGAGCGCAAGCCCCTGCGGTGGATCCGCGCTGGCAGGCGGGCCGCCTGACGGTCCCCGGCGACCGCACAGCGGCGAGCCTCACCACAAAGCGCTCAGTTCACCGGCCAAAGACACCGGTCATAGATACCAGAGACCCGTCGGGAATCGCGACCAGAAGTCGGCTATTTGCCAAGGACATAGAAACCCGCAGTGGCCTGGCCACTCATCTGGCCAGCAACGCTGGGCCGCCATGGAACCCACGACAGTTGCGACAACCGGGCAGGCCGTTACCAGCTTCCGCGTCCCCTCCATCCCTGCTACTGGGACCAGGCCAGCAGTGAATGGGAAGGCGCCGGACACCCTCTACCTGGCCTGCTAGGCCTGGCGGTAGCTTGCCGGTCATGCGGCCGAATCCCTCATCAATTGCAAGCGGGTCATCGTCACCGGTCGGCTCCGCCAGCGTTCCTACGACGCCCCAGACGGCAGCAAGCGCACCGTCTACGAGCTCAGGCCGACGACCTCGGCCCCCCCATCCGCACCGCCACCGTCCAAGATCACTATTTGTACGCCCGAGATGGTGGCGCGGATCTGGAGCTCACGCGGCGCCCGGCGAGAAGCGGCCAGCGTTCCCCGGGGCCGCGGAAAGCTGTCGGCATAACTGGACCATCTGCGCACGACTGTCCGCGCGGAAGGCGCGTTAAGCGGCCGCGCCGAGTCGGCGCTCGGCGCCGAACTCACTGGGCGGTAGTGCCTCGCGATTGCTTACCTTCCGTGATGCGACGTTGGTTCGGAGATGTGTCTGTACCGTTGGTGTGCCGTGGGCGCCTTTTGGTGCATCCGCGGGCGGCGTGCCGCAGCGGGCAGCGGGTTATATCCATGACGGGCTTTCGCGCCACCGCGGCTACACTGGGCGTATGACGTCGCACGCGAGCCAGGTGAGGATGCCCCGCTAGCGGGGCCACCTGGCGCTGCCCGGACGACGTCCGATACGAGGCCCCCAGTGGGGCCTCGGTTCATGTCCGCGAGTCGGAGCCCCGCCATTTCCGGGAGGTTCCGATGACCGCGCAACGCGTCTACCTCAGCACGACGATCCCGTACGTCAACGCCCGTCCTCACCTCGGGCACGCGCTGGAGCTGGTCCAGGCCGACGTGCTGGCCCGGCACCATCGGCTGGCCGGTGACCAGGTGCGCTTCCAGACCGGCACCGACGACAACTCGCTCAAGAACGTGCTGGCCGCCGAGGCGGAAGGGGTCGCCGTCACCGAGCTCGTGGGCCGCTACGCCGCGGCCTTCGCCGCACTGCGCGAGCCGCTCGCGCTGTCGTTCGACGACTTCATCCGCACCAGCAGCGACCCGCGGCACCGGCCCGGGGTGGAACGGCTTTGGCGGGCCTGCGCGGATCGCGGTGACCTCTACCCGAAGCACTACGAGGGCCTGTACTGCGTGGGCTGCGAGCAGTTCTGCCGGCCGGCTGACCTGCGGGACGGGCTGTGCCCCGAGCACCTGGCGCAGCCGCAGCTCGTCGCGGAGGAGAACTGGTTCTTCCGGCTGTCCCGGTACGCCGGCCAGCTTCATGACCTGGTCAGCTCGGGCCAGCTCCGGATCGAGCCCGCCGCGCGGCGCAACGAGGTGCTCGGCATCATCGCGGGCGGGCTCGAGGACTTCAGCGCGTCCCGCTCCACCACGCGGGCCCGCGGCTGGGGAGTTCCCGTTCCCGGCGACCCCGGCCAGGTCGTCTACGTCTGGTGGGACGCGCTCGGCAACTATGTGACCGCGCTCGGCTACGGCGCCGGCGACGCCGGGGACTACCGGCGCTGGTGGGCCGGCGCCGATCGCCGGGTGCACCTAGTCGGCAAGGGCGTGCTCCGGTTCCACGCCATCTATTGGCCCGCGATCTTGCTCTCGGCGGGGGAGCCGCTGCCCACGGACATCCTGGTGCACGACTACCTCACGGCCGGCGGCAGGAAGATCAGCAAGTCGAGCCCGGCGGGCGACCACGCCGATCCCGCGGAGCTGACCGCCCGGTACGGCACCGACGCGGTGCGCTGGTGGCTGCTGCGCGAGGTGCCGCGCCAAGGTGATGCCGACTTCACGGCGGCCCGGCTGGTCGCCAGAGCCAACGATGACCTCGCCAACGACCTGGGCAACCTGGTCAGCCGCGCGGTCACGCTGGTGCACCGCTACCGGCAGGGAAAGGTCCCGCGGGCCGGCGCCTCGCCGGGGCCACCGGCCCGCCACGCGCCTGCCGGGCGTGCGCTGGCCGAGGCACGCCAACAGATTCCGCAACGTACCGCCGCGGCGCTGGCCGCCTTCGACTTCCGCAGCGCCACCGCGGCCATCTGGGAGGTGGCCGGGGAGGCGAACCGCTACGCGGAACGGGCCGAACCCTGGCGGCTGGCCCGGGCCGAACGTGACGGCGCCGCCGCCGCCGCGCGGCTGGACGAATCGCTGGCGCTGCTCATCGGCACCTGCGCGCAACTGGGCCGGGAGCTGGCCCCGTTCCTGCCCGGTCTCGCGGCCCGGATCCAGGCCGCCTGCGACGACTCCGCCGGGTCGCTGCCCCCGGCCCAGCCGGTGTTCCCGCGGCTACGCTGAAACCGGGCGCAGGCCACGCTCCGCGACGAACGCCGGGCTAGCCCGAACTTACGTGGGCCGGGATCGCTGATTGTCTCCCTGACATGCGCATATGGCTGCGACACACCGATACTCGTAACCACTAAAATGATAGACTTCGGGCGGCATGGATGGTTGAATTGTGCTGTGAGCAGGCGCAGCGGGCGGATGCACGTGGACCAGGCTGGTCGCCACTACACGACGGACGGCGGGGAGGAACGGGCCTACCCGACGTACCTGCTGCGCCGCTCCTACCGGGACGAGCAGGGCCGGCCGCGCAAGGAGACGCTGGCGAACCTGACCGGCCTGCCAGAGGAGTCGATCGCCGCGCTGCGGGCCACGCTGCGTGGCCGCGCCGTGGTCGATGTGGAGGACGGGTTCGAGGTGGCGCGGTCGGTGCCGCACGGCGACGTGGCGGCGGCGCACGTGATGGCATCGACGCTGGGCCTGCGCAGCCTGCTCGGCCCGGCGGGCCGGCAGCGGGACGTCGCCTGCGCGCTGATCATCTCCCGGGCGGTGCGGCCGGAATCGAAGCTGTCGACGGCCGGATGGTGGGCGGCGGGTGACACCACGCTGGGCGCCGACCTGGGCGTGGCCGGCGCCACCACTGATGAGATCTACGCCGCGATGGACTGGCTGACGGCCCGGCAGCGGCAGATCGAGAAGAAGCTGGCCGCCCGTCACCTGCAGCCCGGCGGGATCGCCATGTTCGACCTGTCCTCCTCCTGGGTCGAGGGGTCGCACTGCGAGCTGGCGGAGTTCGGGTACTCCCGCGACGGCAGGCGCGGCCGCCGCCAGGTCGAGTACGGGCTGCTGACCGACCGGCACGGCCGGCCCGTCGCGATCGAGGTGTTCCCCGGTGCCACCGGCGACCCGGACTCGTTCAAGACCGCGATCGTGCGGGTCCGCGCCGACTTCGGCATCAAGACCATGATCATGGCCGGAGACCGGGGGATGATCACCGGCACCCGGATCGATGACCTGCGCAAGCTGGAGGGGATGGAGTGGATCACCGCGCTGAAGGCCCCGGCAATCGCCAGGCTTGCCGCCGACGGCGGGCCGCTGCAGATGAGCCTGTTCGATACCCAGAACTTCGCCGAGATCAGCCACCCCGATTATCCCGGCGAGCGGCTGATCTGCTGCCACAACCCGGTGCTGGCCGCCGAGCGGGCGCGCAAGCGCGCCGGCCTGCTCGCCGCCACCGGGGCCGACCTGGCCACGATCCGCAAGTCCGTCATGGCCGGGCGGCTGACCGACCCGGACAAGATCGGGATCAGGGTCGGCAAGGTGATCGGCAAGCACAAGGTCGGCAAGCACTTCATCACCGACATCGGCCCCGGGCGGTTCAGCTACTGCCAGGACGAGGAGAAGATCGCCGCCGAGGCCGCCCTGGACGGGATCTACGTGATCCGCACCAGCGTGGACGGCGGCATCCTGGATGCGGCCAGGGTGGTCACCGCCTACAAGGACCTCAAATACGTCGAGCGGGACTTCCGCATCACCAAGGCCGACGACCTGGACCTGCGGCCCATCCATCACTACCTCGCCGGCCGGGTCCGCGGCCACGTCCTGATCTGCATGCTCGCCTGCTACCTCACATGGCACCTGCGCGCCGCCCTCGCCGAGCTCACCTTCACCGACCAGCACATCCCCGAACCCGCCGACCCGGTCGCCCCCGCCCGCCGCTCAGCCCAGGCCAGGGCCAAGGATGCCACCAAGCACAACAGCCACCAGCTTCCCGTCCGCAGCTACCAGGACCTGCTCGGCCACCTGGCCACCCTCGACCGGCAGACCATCATCTTCGCCGGGCAGAAGATCGAGAAACTCACCACCCCCACCCCCGTCCAGGCCCGCGCCTTCGAGCTGCTCGGCGCTCCCGTCCCGCTGGCACTCAGGTAGCCACTCAACACGCTGCCGCCAGCCCACAGCACACGGCATCACTCCCGGACAGCAGCCCC
>DASXKD010000599.1:0-6181 GCA_036497045.1 Streptosporangiaceae bacterium
AGGTCCACCCCGGCGAACGCGCGCCGGACCGGGAACCCTTCGCCCTCGAAACCCGACGGTGCGGTCGTCACCGACAGCACCGGGCGGTCCGCGGCCGCGGTGGCATCCGGCTCCTGGATGCGCGGCAGCACCAGGATGTCCTCGACAGTGACAGCGGGCATGTCGTCTCCTCCGCTCGGGCGCGGGTGCGCTCACTCAACAGTATCTTCGCGCCCTACAACAGTTGTTGATAGTTCAACATTCCCCGGCCGGGCTCGGCGCGGATCTATCACAAGCGGGGGATTCCGTTTCAGTTCCGGGTGGCGGACGAGTTCTCCGAACTGGCGTTCCGCGGCCTGGAGATGGTCGAGCCTGGGGTGGTGTCGGTCTGCGACTGGCGCCCGGACGGCGACGGCCCGCGGCCGCTGCCCGCCGAAGTGACCTGGGATGGCGGGGTGGTCCGCAAACCGTAGCGGCGCGCCCTCCCCTAACTCCGGTCCGGCCGCGGCCTCCCGTCGGCCCGCTCTCACAGGTGCCTCAGCCGCCCCATTAGTCACTCCTGGCTACCTTGTTGACCTGCGCGGTCGCCGCGCAGCCAGCCGGGCGGAGCAAGCCGGCCGACGGACTTGAGTCCGCTGCCGGTGAGTGGTTGTGTAGAACCACAGTACCGAGATGGTTACTGCGCATTCCAGCGAGGAAGGAGCGCTGTGGTGTCCGGCGCACGTCGGGTCATCGTCGGCGCGAGCGGCTCGCCTGGCAGCCTCCGCGCGCTGCGTCACGCGGAGGACCTGGCCCGCCACGGTGTTGCCACCCTGACACCCGTTCTGGCCTGGGTACCGCCCGGCGGTGAAGTCGCCGCCCGGCAGCCCTGCCCGGCCCTAGTCCAAATCTGGCAGGATGCCGCCTGGCAGCGGCTCTGGGCTGCGCTTGAGGCGGCCTGGGGTCAGATCCCGGCCGACCTTTCCGTCCAGCCCGTCGTGCAGCGCGGCCAGCCCGGGCCGGTCCTTGTCGCCTTCGCCTGCCGGCCCGACGACCTGCTCATCGTGGGTGCGGGCCAGCGCGGCATCGTGGCGTGGCCTGGCCACGGCCGGGTGAGCCGGTACTGCGTGTCCCACGCGGTGTGCCCGGTCCTGGCCGTACCGCCCGCCACCCTTGCCAAGGAAGGCCGCGGCCTGCACGGCTGGGCGCTGCGGCGGCGGGGCCTGAACGTCGAGCAGATCCTGCGCAGCGACGGCGGCAGCATCCCGGCGTAAGTGTCCGTCCGCTACGCAGCCGCCCTGGCCATCGCCGTCATCGGCTTCTCGATTCCTGACCGGGCGTGACCTGGGTGAGACCAGCGACGATATTGAGGTGCTGGCCGGTGATCTCACACCCCTGCAACGGCTCGACCGAGAGTTCGCGGAGATCGTGCCCGGCCTAGGGCAGGCCCGGGCAGCCCCGCTACCCTGTGCCTAGGAACGCCAGCGGACTATGTCCGGCAATCGGACTACGCCGTGATCACGCAGGGAGGCGATCCATGCCACCGCCTCAGGGCAAGGAACTCGAGGAGATCAGGGCGCGCAGGCAGAAGCTGCGCGAGAAGTACATGCGCGGTCGCGGTGAGCGGCCGGCCAGCACGGTGCAAGGCGTGCACCATCTCGCCCTGATCTGCAAGAACGTCGAAGAGACGATCCAGTTCTACCAGGAGTTTCTTGGCTTCCCGCTGGTGGAACTTGTGGAGAACCGGGACTATGCGGGCTCCAGCCACTTCTTCTTCGACATAGGCAACCGCAACATGCTCGGGTTCTTCGACTTCCCAGGCCACCAGCACCCGGCGTTCACCGAGACCATCGGCGGGGTCCAGCACCTGGCCATCTCCATCTCCCCGGAGCAGTTCGACGCCGCGAAGAAGAAGCTCGACGAGGCCGGTGTGGACTACCTCGGCCCGGATCGTGGCGTGGAGGAAAGCATGTACTTCCGCGACCCGAACGGGGTGAACGTCGAGTTGTACCGCGAGGAACTCGGCATCTTCGACGGCCGGCAGCTACTCGACTGATTCGGCGGCCGGTGGCGGCCCAGCCGATTCGGCGGCCGGTGGCTGCCCGGCCGGCTGGCGGGCGGATGCGCGACCGAGCTGAGCGGGTCAGGAACCGGCCGGCCGGAGTTCCCGCCTGATCACCAGGCGCAGGCCCGACCAGGTCTCGTCGATGGCGCAGACCTTGTTGTCCACCAGGCCGGTGGGCAGCGCCACCTCCCGCACCACGTGCTCGGTCATGTCGGTGGGGACCCGCGCCGCCCGCTTCGGCCAGGCGATCCACAGCCCACAGGCCGGGGCCATGAGCGCGCGCAGCGCGGGGAGTTGTGCCTCGTACTCCTCGCGCCAGCGCACGAACGTCACGATCACATCCAGCGGCCCGGTGCCGGGCAGGGCGTCGGCCACGTCGGCACCGGACAGCGCCGCCAGGCCCTCGGCGAACCCGGGCGGCCCGCCGGCAATCGCCACCGCGTGGCCGGGCTTGATGCCGAGCTTGCGCGGCAGCGGCGTGCCGGAGTAACCAGCCGGCCTCGCGCCGCCGGTGGGAGAGGTCACGCTTACGAGTGCGACTTGAGCGTGCCCAGGCCCTCACCGGACAGGTCGGCGAGGGCGGCGGGACGCCCGGTCATGGCGAGGATCAGCGACAGATGCGGCCCGGTGACCTCAGGACCACTGCCGGTGGACCAGCCGGTGTCCGTGGCGCGCAGGGTGACCCCGGCGATCCGTTGCTTGGCACCGACGATCAGGTTCGACCCCTTGAAGAAGTCCGCCACCCGGTTCAGCGCCTCCTCCGGGTACTCGTGCGCGATGCCGAGCGGCTTGCGGATGTCCGCCGAGTGGATCACCACCTCGCCGAGCATGGACTCCACCGGGCCGGGCGGGTGGGTGGTGTCCTTGAGGTGGCTGCGGAAGTTCGCCAGGCCGTCGCCCGGTTTGGCGGTCGCCTCCGCGGCCACGGCCTTCGCGGTCATCTTGTTGAAGCGGAACCCCGTCGCCGCCATCGAGACGAAGAACTTGGGCGTTGTCATCTTTGCCGTCGCGACCATGTGTCCGAGCACGTCGCGCACGGTCCAGTCGCCGCACAGCGACGGCGTCGCCCACTGGTCGTCGGTGAGTGTGCCGAGGTCGGCTACGAGCGCTTCGCGCTCGGCGTGAATGAGTGGCCAAGGGCTTGTCGTGGCCATGGTGTGCTCCCTGCAGGTCAGAGTGCCGGCCGCCGCCGTGGATCCGGCCGCACCAGGGTAGCGCCGCCCAGCACCCGCATCCTGGCTTTACGCCCGGTGCTGCCCGTGTCGCCCGCATCCGCCATACCGTGCGTCTCTCCCGGTGGCCGGTCGTGGGCGTGCCAGGATATGGCCCGTGTCGCACGCCGAACCGGGCAGCCCGCAGGGCCGCCGGGCAGGAGGGACGAGATGGAGCGGATCGAGGCTGAACTGCTGATCCCTGGCAGCGGCGAGCCGGTCAGCGACGGAGTGGTGATCATCGATAACTCCGTGATCAGCTACGCCGGGCCGGCTAGCCAAGCGCCGGCGACGCCTGGGGCGACGGTGCACAGGACCGAGACGGTGATGCCGGGCATGTGGGACTGCCATGGCCATTTCCTCGGTATGCGTGCGCTCGACCTTGGCCGGCTTCCGCTCGACCCGGTGCCGTTGCGAGCGGCACGCTGCGCCCGCGACCTGAGGGCTGCGCTGCGGGCCGGAATCACCTCGGTCCGTGAGGTCGGCGGCCTGGGTGTGCACCTCACCAGGGCGGTCGCCGAGGGCGTGCTCGAGGGCCCGGCCATCTACGCCGCCGGGGCGATCCTGAGCATCACGGGCGGCCATGCCGACCTGCATTCCTACCCGTTGCCGTGGATCGGCGACTTCAGCGTGCATTACGGCGAACTGCGGCTGGCCGACGGGCCCGCCGAGTGCATGCGCGCGGTCAGGGAGCAGTTGCGGCAGAACGCCCGGGTGATCAAGGTGTGTGCCTCGGGCGGGGTGATGTCTGAGATAGACGACCCGATCCACCAGCAGTTCACCATCGGCGAGCTGCGGGCGATCGTGGAGGTGGCCGGCCTCGCCGAGCGCGTCGTGGCGGCGCACTGCCACGGCAAGCCGGGCATCATGGCCGCGGTCGAGGCCGGCGTCCGCACCATCGAGCATGGCACCTACCTCGACGACGAGGCCTGCGACGCGATGCGCGAGATGGGCGTCATCCTCGTACCGACCAGAGCCGTCATCGAGGACATCCTGGCGAACCTGGCGGCGGTGCCCGACTACGCCGCGGCCAAGCTCACCGCGCTGGCCGGGCGGCACGCCGAATCGGTGTCCCGCGCGATCGACCACGGAGTCACCATCGCGATGGGCACCGATATCTCAGTGACCGGCCCCGACCGCCCGAACTCCTGGGGAACCAACGGAGCCGAGCTTGCCCACCTGGTACGGCTCGGGATGACGCCGCTGCAGGCGATCGAGGCGGCGACCGCCGCCGCCCCGCGGACGCTCGGCCCGCAGGCGCCCAGATCCGGCAGGCTGGAACCCGGCTACGACGCCGATATCATCACCGTTGCCGCGAATCCGCTCGCCGACATCGTGGCACTCGGCCGCCCGGAGCAGATCACCGGGGTCTGGACGAATGGCCGGCGCATAACAACCTAATGCGGCGACTGGCAACGTTTGCCTCGTGGGATAGCTCCTGGGTGGGAGGCGGAACGGCACGCCGATTCTGCGCCCGTGGGGCCGGTGGGCCGGACGATCCGCACCGCGGCAGGGCAGCGACTTTTCGGCACTCCCGGCGGGGCATGATCGCATTGGACGTGCGCGGTGTGTGGCCGGCACACTGACGTGGTGGAGGTCGAGCGGGGAGTATATGGTTCGTTGCCCTACGCCGCTGTCGGGGGCGGCCCTCCGCTCGTGGTGTTCGCGGGATTGATGCCGGTCACCGGGGTCGGTGGCGACGGGGTGGTGAACAGCGCCCTTCATCCGCTGTTGCCGTTGGCCGCGTCGCGGCGCCTGGTGCTGTTCAACCGCCGCGCCGGGTTGCCTCGGGAAATGACGATGGCCGAGCTGGCGGCCGAGCATGCCGAGGCGCTGCGCGACGCCTTCGCCGCGCCGGTTGACTTGGTAGGCACGTCGACAGGCGGCAGTATCGCGGCTCAGCTCAGCGCCGATCATGGCGAACTGGTTGGCCGGCTTGCGCTTATCAGCGCCGCCTGCCGTCTGGGCCCAGTCGGCAAAGCACTGCAAGCCCAGGTCGCGGCATCCATCCGGCGCGGCGCGTATCGGCGCGCCGCGGCGATCGCAGCAGCCGGGCTGGTGCCGCCATGGCGGGGGAAGGTCGTAGCCGCCGCGGGCGGCTGGTTGCTCGCCCGCCGGCTGGTGCGCGGTCCCGGGCAGTGGGCAGACATGGCGACCACCATCGAGGCTGAGGACGGCTTTGATCTGGCCAGCTGCCCGGTGCCGATCACCGCGCCGACCCTCATCGTTGCCGGCCGCGACGACCGGTTCTACAGCGCGGCCCTGTTCGGACAGACCGCGCAGCTCATCGCTGGTAGCCACCTGCATCTCATCAGCGGCCGCGGCCACATCACGGTGACGCGCGACCGAAGTTTCACTCCGGCGTTGGCCGCATTCTTCACCTGACCCGGCCTCTCGCCGGACGCTGAGGAGCCGAGCGACGTGGCTTTGTGGACCGAGAGGCTCGTCTACACCGACCTGGGCCAGTACCCGGCCAGGCTCAACCGCGTTCGATAGGACCCCCGTCCACAACCGCGCGACGGCGAAGGCGAGCACGACGTCGAACAGCTTGCTGTCGGAGTATGCCTGCGAGCCATTCCAGCGACGGTCTTCCCACTGCGGATCGGTCAGGCCGGGATCCCCGCCGCGATGCATGCCCGAGCTAAGGTAGACCAGCCGGCCAGGCCGCTCGATCAGGCCGGTCAGCAGGTACGGGGCGAGCACGTTGACCGCGAAGACGTGCTCGAGCCCGTCATCGGTGCGGAGGCGCCGCGGCTCACGGTAACCGACCCCGGCATTGTGAATGACCGCGTCGAACGGGCCGCCCGCGTTGGCCTGCTCGGCGACCTGCCGCATGCCCGCGATGCTGGACAGGTCGCCGACGACGACGGCCTCGGCCGCGGGCAGGGCCGCACGTGCGTCCTCGGCCCTGGCTGCACTGCGGGCATGCAGTGTGACCGAGTGTCCG
>DASXKD010000600.1:0-26724 GCA_036497045.1 Streptosporangiaceae bacterium
TGAGGTCAGCGGTGGCCGCGATCCCGGCCAGCGTGCCGGCGCTGCCGGTCACCTCGGCGAGGAGCAGGTCGGTGGAGATCACGTCAGCGGCATCCGCAGGCGCCGCCGCAGCAGCCGCCCCCGCCGCCTGCACCGCCTGGCCCGGTCGGGCTCTGCTGGCTCTGGCCCCGCCACCCCGCCCTACCGCCAGCCAGGCGTCGTGCTCACCGACCATGCCTTCGCCGTGCCACTCGAACACGACGCCCCCGGCGGAGAGCGGATCGAGGTGTTCGCCCGCGAGGTGGTGGCCGCCGGCAAAACCGGGGCGGACCTGCCCTGGCTGCTGTACCTGCAGGGCGGGCCGGGCTTCGGCGGCCCGCGACTGTCCGGCCGGGCGTCCTGGCTGGACACCGCGCTCGACTCTTACCGGGTGCTGCTGCTCGACCAGCGCGGCACCGGCCGGTCCACCCCCGTGACCCGGCACAGCCTCGCCGCCCGGGGCAGCGCGGGCGATCAGGCCAGGTACCTGTCCATGTTCCGGGCCGACGCGATCGTCGCCGACGCCGAGTTCATCCGCCGCGAACTAGGCGGCGCACCGTGGAGCGTGCTCGGCCAGAGCTTCGGCGGTTTCTGCACGGTGACCTACCTGTCCAGGGCACCGGAGGGGGTCAGCGAGGCGTTCATCACCGGCGGCCTGCCCGGCCTGACGGCGTCCGCCGACGACGTGTACCGGGCGACCTACCCGAAGGTCGCGGCGAAGACCCTGGCGCACTACGCCCGTTACCCCGGTGACGTGGATCAGGCCAGGCGGGTGGCCCGCCACCTGGCCGACACGCAGGTGCTGCTCCCGGACGGTGCCCCGCTCACCGTGGCGGCCTTCCAGTCCCTGGGCGGCATCCTCGGCCAAGGCACCGGCAGCGACGAACTGCATTACCTGCTGGAGGGCGCATTCGACGGCGACCGGCTCGGCGACGCGTTCCTGCACGACGTGCACGGCCGCCTGTCGTTCGCCACCGGGCCGCTGTACGCGGCGCTGCACGAGCCGTGTTACGCACAGGGGGCGGCGACCCGGTGGTCGGCGCAGCGGATCCGGGCGGAGTTCGGTGAGTTCGACCCCGGCCAGGCGCTGGAGGGCGCGGAGCCGCTGTTGTTCACCGGCGAGATGATCTACCCCTGGATGTTCGAGCAGGACCCGGTGCTGCGCCCGTTCCAGGCGGCCGCCGACCTGGTCGCCGAGTTCCAGGACTGGCCCCCGCTCTACGACGCGGCGCGGCTGGCCGCCAACGAGGTCCCGGTCGCCGCCGCGCTCTACTTCGACGACATGTACGTGCCGAGGGAACTGTCGGTGCCGACCGGGGCAGCGATCCGCGGCCTGCGCGCCTGGGTCACCAACGAGTACGAGCATGACGGGCTGCGGGTGAGCAACGGCGCGGTGCTGCGCAGGCTCATCGGCCTGGCCCAGGGCCTGGCCTGACCCCGGCCGCCGCTCTGCTGGGCCAAGCCCGGCCCACGGCCCTCCCGCGGGCCGCGGTTCCCCGGCGCTTCGTATGGCAAAAATATAGTTGCGGTCAAGCAAGTAATCCTGGGTAGGCTTAGGACACGTGCGAGATCGTGACAAGCAGAGGCAGGTTGCAGGCGCAGGCCAGCCCGGCGGGAACGGGCTAGCCGCGCTGCCGGCCAATGGGCACCGCCCGGGCGATCGCTACAAGTGGGTCGCCCTCTCCAACACCACGCTCAGCATGACGATGGCGACCATCGACGCCTCGATCGTGATCATCGCGCTGCCGGCCATTTTCCGCGGCATCGGCCTGGACCCGCTCGACCCGCACAACGTGAGCTACCTGCTCTGGATGATCATGGGGTACCTGCTGGTCACCGCGGTGCTGGTGGTCAGCCTGGGCCGCCTGGGCGACATGTACGGCCGGGTGCGCATCTACAACCTCGGCTTCGTGGTCTTCACGCTCGCCTCGATCGTGCTCTCGCTCGACCCGCTCACCGGGGCCGCCGGCGCGCTGTGGCTCATCGGCTTCCGTATGGTGCAGGCGGTCGGCGGGTCGATGCTGATGGCCAACTCGGCCGCGATCCTCACCGACGCGTTCCCGGCCGCGCAGCGCGGCATGGCGCTGGGCATCAACCAGATCGCCGGGATCTCCGGCCAGTTCGTCGGCCTGCTGCTCGGCGGGCTGCTCGCCGCGTGGGACTGGCGCGCGGTGTTCTGGGTGAACGTGCCGATCGGCATCTTCGGCACGGTGTGGTCCTACCGGAGCCTGCGGGAGATCTCGCCGACCCGGCGGGCGAAAATCGACTGGCCGGGCAACATCACGTTCGCCCTGGGCGCCGGCGTGCTGCTCATGTCGATCACCTACGGGATCCAGCCGTACGGCGGGCACCCCACCGGGTGGACCAACCCGTGGGTGCTCTGCGGCCTCGTGGCGGGCGTGGTGCAGCTTGTGGCGTTCTGCGTGATCGAGACGAAGACCGCCGAGCCGATGTTCCGGATGAAGCTGTTCAAGATCCGGGCATTCGCGGCGGGCAACGCGGCCAGCCTGCTCGGCTCGATCGCCCGGGGCGGGCTGCAGTTCATGCTGGTGATCTGGCTGGCCGGGATCTGGCTGCCGCTGCACGGGTACCCGTTCAACGTCACCCCGCTGTGGGCGGGCATCTACATGCTGCCGCTGACCGCCGGGTTCCTGCTGGCCGGGCCGGTGTCGGGGTACCTGTCCGACCGGTTCGGCCCCCGGCTGTTCGCGACCGCCGGGCTGCTGGTGGCGGCGTGCGCGTTCGTCGGGCTGATGCTGCTCCCTGTGGACTTCCCCTACTGGGCGTTCGCCCTGATCATCGCGTTCAACGGCATCGGCTCCGGGCTGTTCGCCTCGCCCAACACCTCGGCCATCATGAGCAGCGTCCCGGCGCAGGACCGGGGCGTCGCCTCGGGCATGCGCTCGACGTTCCAGAACTCCGGCATGTCCCTGTCGATCGGGATCTTCTTCTCGCTGATGATCGTCGGTCTGGCCGCCACGCTGCCCAGGGCGCTGAGCGCGGGGCTGCGCGCCCAGGGGGTGCCGGCCGCGGTGGCCGCGCAGGTCAGCCACCTTCCGCCGGTGAGCACGGTGTTCGCCGCACTGCTCGGCTTCAACCCGGTCCAGCACCTGCTGGCCCACTCCGGGGTGCTGGCCACGCTGCCGCGGCACAATGTGGCGGTGCTCACCGGGAATCAGTTCTTCCCGCACCTGATCTCGGCGCCGTTCCACCACGGCCTGATCATCGTGTTCATCGCGGCAGCGCTGATGTCGGTGACCGGCGCCGTGGTCTCGCTGATGCGCGGCGGGCAGTACTACTACGAGGACACGCCGGCCAGCACTGGCCCACCCGCTCCAGGGACGGCCGGCCGTGCCGGGCTGGCGGCCGGTGCCGTGCCGAACGGGCAGGCCGAGCCTGCGGGCAGCGCCGCGCCGACGGGCCGCCCTGCGCCGGCCCTCCCCCGTGGCACCGGCGTGACGTAGGCTGCTCGCGTGCCACGCTATGAGTACCGCTGCCGCGCATGCGGCGCGACCTTCGAGCGCACCCGGCCCATGGCCGAGGCTTCCGCACCGGCCCAGTGCCCGCACGGGCATGACGACACGGTGAAGCTGCTCTCCACGGTGTCCGTTGGCGGCAGGGCGGGCGCCGGCAGCGCCGGGCCCCGCGCCGGGGGCGGCTGCTGTGGCGGCGCCTGCGGATGCCGCTGACCGTGATCTCCACCAACCTGCTCCTGGCCGAGGTGACCGGCAGCGCCGGCACGCTGGCCGGGATCGCCGCCACCGCTGACCTCACCACCACGGTGCCCACCTGCCCGGACTGGACGCTGCGGCAGCTCATCACCCACGTCGGGCGGGCGCACCGGTGGGCCGCCGCGATCGTGGCCACCCAGGCGGCCGAGCCGATCGCGTTCCGCGAGGTGCCCGACGGACGGCTGCCCGACGATCCGGCCGAGCAGCCGGCCTGGGTGCGCGACGGCGCGGCCAGGCTCGCCGAGACGGTTGCCACCGGCAGCGGCCCGGTGTGGACGCATCGCGGCCCCGGTCCGGCCAGCTACTGGGCCCGCCGGATGGCGCACGAGACCGCCGTGCACCGCGCCGACGGTGAGATCGCCGTCGGCACCCGGCCGGTGATCGACCCGGTGGTGGCCACCGACGGCATCGCCGAATGGCTCGGCTTCCTGCCGGACGGCCCGACCGGCGATCAAGCCGGCCACCCGGCCCTGGTGCCTGAGGGCAAGGTGGTTCACTTCCACGCCACGGACGGGGGAGCCGACGGCGAGTGGCTCATTCGCGGCGTGCCCAGCGGCGTCACGGTGGCCGCCGGTCACGGCAAGGGAGACCTGGCCCTGCGCGGGCCGGCCTCGGCGATCCTGCTGGTGCTGCTGCGCCGGCTCCCGCCGGACGATCCGGCCGTGGAGGTCATCGGGGACCGCTCGCTGCTGGACGCCTGGCTGGCGGCCACCCCGTTCTGATCAGTCCCTGGCGGGCTCTCCGTGGGCGGCATTGGCCCGCCCAAGACCCCAGTAGGCCTTCGGCGACACCTGCTCCGCAGGCAGGCCGCGGTCTGCTAGCGCCGCTCGCATGGCCAGCACCTGACCGGCCTCACCGGCCAGGTAGGTGTGCCCGTCTCCCGGTGGCAGGGTCACCTCCGCCAGCGCCCGCACCAGTGCCGACGGGTCGCCCGGCGGGCGGCCATCGGTGTGCAGCCAGGCCACCTCGACGTCCGCCGCGGCGGCCAGGTCCTGCTCATCGGCGGCCCCGGGGACCTCAAGGATGACGGTGGCGCGCAGGCCGGCCGGCAGCGAGCGGGCCATGGCGAAAAAGGCGGGCAGGGCGGAGAAGTCCCCGGCGAACAGGTGCCAGGCCGCGCCCGCCGCAGGAAAGATCTTGCCGCGCGGGCCGATTCCCTGGATCTGGTCCCCCGGCCGCGCCGTCGCGATCCAGCGCTCGCCCGGGCCGGCATCGTGCCGGACGACGCCCAGTGTGAGCTGGCACCGTGCCGGGTCGGTGTCCCTGATGGTGTATCGGCGGCGCACCGGCCGGTCGCCGTCCACGGCCACCATGAGCATGAGGTCCTGCCCGGGCCGGTGCTCGAACCGGGCGAGTTCCGGCGCGGACAGCACCACCTGCTGCATGGACGGGGTCAGCGTGCGGTTCTCCACCACCTCCATGCGCATCCGGGTGGTGTCGGCCAGCGGTCCTTCCAGCTTCGCGAACGGGTCGTTGAGCATGGGCGTCACCGGGGATCCGGCCGGTCCACGTTCCAGTGCCGCCCCGCGGACAGCAGCCAGGTGTCGTCGCCGCGCGGGAAGATCCCGAACCGGGTGATGACCCGCTGGCCGCCTTCGTGGTCGCCGTAGAGCACGTCGATGGTCATCTGCACGCGTGCTGTCACTGCCTTGCAGGCCTCCTCGTACTGGGGGTCACCCTCGTCGCGGAACGCCGCCTGCCAGAAGCCCATCTCCCCCGGCGGCAGGTAGAGGTCACGGTTCTGCCGGTGGAACTCCTCCACGGCCGGTTCCGGCCGGTCGGTGTCCCAGTCCCCATGGAAGCGCCAGCCGTGCACCACCGCGATGCCGCGGCCCACGTTGCGCAGCGACATGGTCAGGTAGATCACGTCGTCCTCGGCCTGAAGCGTGGCCCGGCCGCCCGGTATCTGGATCCACTTGCCGTCGCCGAACAGCACCTTCTGCGTGTCGTCCTGGAGCCGGGACGGCACCAGCAGCGGCCGCAGCCCGACCAGCAGGGACTGTTCCGCGGCCCGCGCGGCACGGTTCGCGGACCGGACCGCGGCGAACGTCGCCACCGCGAGGACCAGCGTCCCGGCTGCAGTCGCCAGCGACGCGATCGACGCCCAGTCCGTGGAGTTCACGGACTGCAGACTAATGCACGGCGGCAGCCGCGCACCCCGGGCAGGGCGTGCCGCCGGGCGCTCGCCCGGGCTGGCCGAATGGCACAGAACCGGAGAAAGCCCCCTAGGATGGGCGTCTCCCGGCACTTAGACTTGCGCCAGCGGAGCCGGTCGGTCAATGCTGTCCTCGCGATTCCGCGGGTAGCTACGCGGAAGTCTCAGGCGGAGGTTAATAGTGAGTGTCTGTTCTCACAACTTCGCGTATACGGACGGCGAGCGATCCGTGCCTTTGGCGGTGCGGGACGCGCTGGCCCCGCAGTTCTCCGTCGTGCCCGCGGCCAGGGCGCGCACCCTGCGGCGCACCTGGCTGGACACCTTCGACTGGCGGCTGCACCGGGCCGGCCTGACCCTGGAATACGTGGCCGACCGCGGGCCCGCCGAACTCGTGCTGAGCAGCGCGGCCGGCGAGCGGATCACCGCGACGGTGAACGGGACCCGGTGGCCGGTTCTCGCCGATGGCCTCCCCCGCGGCCCGCTCCAGGACCGGCTCAAGGGCCTGACCTCGGTGCGGGCGCTTCTCCCGGCTGCCAAGGCCGCGAGCACGGTGTCGGAGTTCCGGCTGTGCAACACCGATGACAAGACAGTTGCCTGGCTCACCGTGGACCTGCTGCACCCGGCCCGGCCGTCCGCCGAGGACCCGCCCGCGCAGCTCTGCCTCACCGCGGTGCGCGGCTACCAGGCACAAGCCGACCGGATCGCCCAGTGCCTGGCCGAGCAGCCCGGCATGTTCCGCGGGGCGCCCCCGCCGCTGGACGCGGTGATGGCCACCGTGGGCCATGCGCCCGGCGAGTACAGCAACAAGGTCGACGTCGAACTGACCGCCACGATGCCCGCTCGGCTGGCGCTCGCCGCCGTGCTGCTGCGGCTGCTCGACACCCTGGAGGCGAACGTCGCGGGCACGATTCGCGATATCGACACCGAATTCCTGCACGACCTGCGGGTGGCGGTACGGCGGACCAGGAGCGCACTGAAGCTTGGCGCGGCCCTGCTGCCGGACGGCCTGGCCGCCGAGTACCAGCCAGAGTTCAAGTGGCTGGGTGACCTCACCACGCCCACCCGCGATCTCGACGTGCACCTGCTCGGCTTCGCCGACGGGGCGGCCGAGCTGACCTCCGCCGACCCGGCCGACCTGGCACCGTTCCACGACTACCTCGCGCAACGGCGCATCACCGAGCAGCGCCGGCTGGCCCGCGCCTTGCGCTCGGCCCGCTTCACCGCGCTGACCGCCTCATGGCGCAGCAACCTGACCGGCCTCACGCCCCCGCGCCGCGGCCCGGACGCGGCGCACGCCGCCGCCGGGATCATCGGCCGCGCCCACCGGCGCATTCTTGTCCTGGGCGGCGCCATCAGCGCCGACTCTCCCCCGGAGAAGCTCCATGACCTGCGCAAGCGGTGCAAGGAGCTGCGGTACGCACTGGAGTTCTTCGCCTCCCTGCACGACCTGTCCGCGCACCGGCGGGCGGTGCGTGAGCTGAAGGGCTTGCAGGACTGCCTGGGCACCTATCAGGATTGCGAGGTGCAGCAGCAGGAGATCCGGGCAGTCGCCGCCGATCTGCTCGCCCGCGGCGACGTCCAGGCCACCGCACTGCTGGCCATGGGAGACCTGGCATCCCACGTCGGCCAGCGGGAAAGGCGGGCCCGCAGCGAGTTCTCCAGCCGGTTCGCCGCGTTCGCCAGCCAGCAGGCGCAGGCCCGATTCGAGGCGCTGACCGCGAGCGCGCACTCATGAAGATCGTCGCCACCTACAACATCAAGGGTGGGGTGGGCAAGACGGCTGCCGCGGTCAACCTGAGCTATCTCGCGGCACGGGACGGGCAGCGGGTGCTGCTTGCCGACCTGGATCCGCAGGCGGCGGCAACCTTTCTGTTCCGGGTGCGCCCCCGGGTGAAGGGCGGCGGCACCGCCCTGATCCGCGGCAGCAGGGATCTGGACAAGGCGATCAAGGGAACCGACTTCGACGGCCTCGACCTGCTCCCTGCCGACTTCACCTTCCGGAACCTCGACCTGATCCTGGACACCGCGAAGAAGCCCACGCAGCGGCTGGTGCGCCTGCTCCGCCCCCTGCGCACGTCCTACGACCTGGTCTTCCTCGACTGCCCCCCGGGCATCTCGCTGCTTTCCGAGGCGGTGCTGCACGCCGCCGACCTGGTACTGGCCCCGATCATCCCGACCACGCTGTCGCTGCGCACGCTGGATCAGCTCACCGAATTCATCAGCGGCCTGGACGGGCACCGGCCCGCCCTGCTCGCGTTCTTCTCGATGATCGACCGCCGTAAGCGGCTG
Organism: Streptosporangiaceae bacterium; assembly: GCA_036497045.1. Classification (GTDB taxonomy): domain Bacteria; phylum Actinomycetota; class Actinomycetes; order Streptosporangiales; family Streptosporangiaceae; genus DASXKD01. The sequence goes on from DASXKD010000600.1 coordinate 8,194, forward strand.
CACAAGGAGATCGCGGAGCGGCTGCCGACCGAGCGCGATGACGTCGCGGCCACCGCGATACCGGCGCTGTCAATGATCGAGCGGATGGCCGAGCAGCGGGCACCCGTGACCGCCTTTGCCCCGCGCAGTGCGGCCTCCCGCGGCTATGCCGAACTCTGGGCCGAGGTGCGTGCCCGGCTGTCCTGACCGGGCCTTGTTAGCCCAGGGGGGCGACCCCTGGAACCCCCGCTGGCCGCCCCCAGGGCCGGGCGTGACTCTGCGTTTGTGAGAATCACATTGGTGCTTTCTCACCGAATACCGGGCTCGAACCCCGGTCGGCGGAGCATGCTAGACGGGAAGAGCATGTAAGGGGGCCCGTGTGAGCCGAAGGTTGATCCGGCTGGAGATACCTGTCTTCCCGGACCGGCGCATGTTCCGGCTGCATGATGCCACCCTGGACCCGGACGGGCCGGGAAGCCCGGCACCGCCGGACGGGGCGCTGATCAGCGTCACCCGCGAACAGATGTGGGTGGCCAGCCTCCAGGAGATCGTCAGCGCGCAGCTTCTGTTCGAGGAGTGGGACTCCGCCCCACCGCCGTTCGGCGAGAAGTGGGAGGACGAGGCCAAGGCCGTCCTGTACCTGCGCGGCGCGGTCAGCATCGACATGGGCCCGGCGGGCAAGGCGGTGGAGAGCCTCAAGCTGGCCGGTGGCGTCGGCGACTACGTGGTGCGCGTGTTCGCCCGCAACCGCACCGAGGTGCCCCGCCGCTACCGTGACCTGTTCCGGCGCGGCCTCGACCCGCTCAGCGACGAGTTCGAGCAGGCCCGCAGGACCCTGGACGGGCTCGAGCAGTACCTGATCCAGATCTGGCGCGAGTCGTAGGCCGCCGGCGTCGTCAGCCCGGTGTGGTCAGCCCGGTGTTGTCAGCCCGGTGTTGTCAGCGCTGCCGGGGCGGGCTCATCACCGCGTGCTGCAGCCCCGTGTGCGGCGCGGATGATGCCGCCGGGTGGCCCGCGGGCTGCCCCAGCGGAGCCGCGCGAAGCGCCACCAGTGCGTAGATCACGACAGGCAGCACGGTGAGCATGATCACGGCGACCAGCGACGCCACCGTCAGCACCCGGGGCGAACGGCGCCGCGCGCCGGGCACGCGGAGCAGCCCGGCGCGGCCGGGGCGGGAGAACATGGTCAGGCAGGCGGCGAGCACCGGCTCCGAGCGTTCAAGCTCCTGCTCGATTTCCGCGAGCATGCGCTGCTCCTCCATGGACAGTGCCATGGGCGCCACCTCCACACCCCGCGGTCAAATACCTACCGGCTGGCCTGTATTGCCCTGTTTCCCACGGTATCCCCCTCGGCAAGATTTTTAGCCCTGGTAGGCCACTCCAATAGTGGTCGTGTTCGGCCCTGGCGCCGGGCGCCAGTCCGCTAGAACTGGTGTTTGACTGGCTAGAACGGGTGTTCTAAGTTTGGTCACATGCGGTGGGATGCGCTACGTGCCGGTACACCGGACGAGGGATCACCACCGGCGCAGCTTGCGCCGATGCTATTCGAGCAGCGCGCGGTGACCCGGACTTTCGACACGCCGGCCTTCCGGGGCATGACTTTCTTCGAGGTCCAGGCCCGGTCGATCATCAACCGGGTACCCGATGCCTCCCGCCTCCCGTTCCGCTGGACTATTAATCCCTATCGGGGATGTAGCCATGCATGCCGATACTGCTTCGCTCGCAAGTCGCACACCTACCTGGACCTGGACTCCGGCCACGACTTCGACTCCAAGATCGTGGTCAAGGTCAACGCGCCCGACCTGGTGCGCAAGGAACTGGCCGCGCCGCGATGGCGCGGCGAGCACATTGCCATGGGCACGAACGTGGACTGCTACCAGCGCGCGGAGGGGCGCTACCGGCTCATGCCCGGCATCCTCGCCGCGCTGCGGGATGCGGCCAACCCGTTCTCGATCCTCACCAAGGGCACGCTGATCCTGCAGGACCTCGACCTGCTCTGCGAGGCGGCCGAGGTGACCGACGTCGGGCTCGCGGTATCCGTGGGGTCTGCGGACACCGGGCTCTGGCGGGAACTGGAGCCGGGGACGCCCAGCCCGCAGCGGCGGCTGGAGGTGTGTGCCGCGTTCACCGCCGCCAGCCTGCCCTGCGCGGTGCTGATGGGCCCGGTCGTGCCGTTCCTGTCCGACTCGCCGACGCAGCTCGAGAGCACCGTGCGGCAGATCGCGCAGGCCGGGGCGGCCTCGGTCACGCCGATCGTGCTGCACCTGCGCACCGGGGCGCGGGAGTGGTTCTTCCGCTGGCTGGGCGAGGCGCATCCGGACCTGGTGCCCCGCTACCGTGCCCTCTACGGCCGTGGCGCCTACGCCCCGGCCGCCTACCAGAAGCAGGTGACCGAGCGGGTCAGGGAACTGGCCCGGCGCTACGGCGTCGGGCACGGGGCACCTAGCGCGGCGCGGCGCCGCAGGCCCGGGCGCTTCGCGCCGCCCGCGCAGCGACGGGCGGACCTCCAGCCCGCCGCGCCGCAGCAGCTCACACTGCTCTAGGGCACGCCCGCGACGCTAGGGCGCGGCTGCGACGGCACAGGCGCGGGGTGTCTAGCCGACGGCCGGAGGGGCCCCGACCGCCCCAGGGACGACCGGCAGGCCAGACCGCTGCCAGGCACGGAAGCCGCCCGCCAGGTCAGTCGCCCCGGCCAGGCCGAGGTTCTGCAGGGACGCCGCGGCCAGGCTGGACGTATAGCCCTCCACGCACATCACGATCACGCGCAGGCCGTAGCCGGCCTGCGGCAGCCGGGCCGGCGACCGTGGGTCGAACCGCCATTCGAGCACGTTGCGCTCCACGTGCAGGGCGCCTGGGACCAGGCCCTGCTCGGCACGCTGCGCTTGCGACCGGATGTCCACGAGCAGCGCGCCTGTCCTCATCGCCTCGCTGGCCTCCCGCGGCCCGAGCCGCCGCAAGCGCGCCCTCGCCTCGCCGAGGATCTCGTCGATGGAGCGGGCCGCACCCCCGTACCTGCCCGCTACCACCGGAGCGCCGTTTCCATGGTGACGCGCTCCAGGCCACCGGGCCCGAATTCGAAGCGGCGCATGCTGGTCAGCGGGGGTGAGTAGGCGTGCACGCTCACCGCGGGCTGCACTGAGGCGTTGATCACATCGTGGATGTACCAGGGACCGAACGATCTCACCTCGCCCCTGGCCACCGCGGCCGAAGGACCAGGGCGGTGGCCGGGCGCGGTCCGCTCCCGCAGAGCGCCGCGCGCCACCATGAAGGCACCGGACGACTCGCCATGGTCGTGGAAGCCGGTCCGCTGCCCTGGCAGCCAGCTCAGCAGCCACACCTCATGGTCGTCGCCCGAGGTCAGCCGCTGGTACCAGCGCTGGTCGAGGTCGTATCGGACAAGGCTGAGCCACTCGTGCTCGCGCGCGGCAACGCCCTGGACTATCTGCCGCAGCCGGGCCTGGCTCAGCGGTGAACTGGCCGTGCGCACTATCATCCTTTTAATCCGATCGTTTTTATCGGAATTACTTCGAAAGGACACTACCACAAGCCCCCCGCTCCTCACGGGCATCAGACATCGGCGTTCCGGACCGGATCACCCGTCCCGGGCGACACGGGAGTGCCGGCACCCACGTAAAGTTGGCTGGCGTGGCACTCCCCCAGGACACCGGCGGGCAGCGGGCGCCGGAACGGCTTGCCGCGCGAACTGTCGAGATCCCCGACCCTGGCGACCTGGTGGCACTGTTCCCCGAACCGGCGGGCGTGGCCTGGATCCGGCACGGTGACGGCCTGGCCGGGTGGGGTGAGACAGCCAGGATCACCCTGCCCGCGGGCGAGGACAGGTTCACCGCGGGTGAGAAGTGGCTCCGCGAGCTCTTCGACGGCGCCGAGGTCGACGACCAGGTGGCCGAGCCCGGCAGCGGGCCGGTGGCCTTCGGCAGCTTCACCTTCGACTCCACGTCCGACGGCTCGGTGCTCGTCGTGCCGGAGACGATCATCGGCCGCCGCGGCGGCAGGTCCTGGCTCACCACGATCCGCCCCCTGGCGGCCGCGGCCACCTCATCAGCGGCACCGGCATCCGGGATTGTCAGCGGTACGGGGCACGCATCCGCCCCGCTGACCGCTCCCGCGGAGATCCGGTGGCACGACGGGAGCCTGACCGCGCCGCAATGGCAGCGCGCGGTCGCCACCGCGGTCCAGCGCATCCGCGACGGCCAGCTCAGCAAGGTGGTGCTGGCCCGTGACCTGTACGCGACCGCAGCCCGTGACCTCGACATCCGGGTCATCTTGCGGCGGCTCGCCGACCGTTACCCCGACTGCTACACGTTCGCCTGCGCCAACATGGTCGGCGCTACCCCCGAACTGCTGATCCGCCGCCAGGATGACGACGTGAGCTCGCTGGTGCTCGGCGGCACCGCGCCCCGCGGCCGGGACGCCGCCGAGGATGCCAGGCTGGGCGCCGCCCTCCTCGCCTCGGCCAAGGAACGCGAGGAGCACGAGTACGCGGTGGTGGGGGTGCGGGCGGTGCTCGCCGCCCGCTGCGACCAGCTCAAGATCGAGTCCGCCCCATCGCTGCGGCGGTTCGCCAACGTGCAGCACCTCGCCACCTGGATCACCGGCAGGCTCGACGGCGCGCAGGCCGCGAGCGAGCATTCCGTGCTGGCCCTGGCCGACGCCCTGCACTACACCCCCGCGGTGTGCGGGACCCCGGCCGAGGCGGCCATGGAGCTGATCCGCGACCTAGAGGTGATGGACCGCGGCCGGTACGCCGGGCCGGTCGGCTGGGTGGACGCCCGCGGGAACGGGGAATGGGGCATCGCGCTGCGCTGTGCCCAGGTGGACGGCCGCCGCGCCCGATTGTTCGCCGGGTGCGGCATCGTGGCCGGCTCCGACCCCGAGGCGGAGCTTGCCGAAACGCAGGCCAAGTTCGCCGCGATGCAGTTCGCGCTGGAGGCCTGAGGCCCGGCACTCCCCGGCCGCTACCCTGCGGCCGCCGCGGCCTCGGTGCAGGCCGCTCGCAGCTTACGGCGCAGCGCCGCACCGGCCTCCCGGCTGGTGCGCACCTCCACCACCCGGATCCCGTCGCCGCGCAGCGCGCCGGCCAGATCGCAGGCCCGCTCGACGGTGACGGCCGGCAACCCGGCCGCAGCGGCCAGGCTGCCAAGTCCGGCCCCGTGCGGCGTGCCGAACACCCGCTCGAACGGCCCGCCGTGCTCGGCCTGCTCCAGCAGCGAGAAGATGCCGCCGCCATCGTTGTTGGCCACCACGAGGACCAGGTCGGGCCGTGGCTCCCCCGGGCCGATGAACAGGCCGGGGGCGTCGTGCAGGAACGCGAGGTCGCCCACCAGGGCGGCAGCGGGACCGCCCCCCGCGCGCTGGTGAGCCAGTGCCGCGCCGGCCGCCGCGGAGATCATGCCGTCGATACCGCTGGTGCCCCGGCTGGCCAGCACCCGAAGCCCGGCCCGCGGCGCCATCTGCTGATCCAGGTCACGGATGGGCAGGCTGGACGCTGCCCACAGCAGGGCGCCGTCCGGCAGGGACGCCGCCAGGTCCCGCGCGAGCCGCGGCTCGGACAGGCCCCCGTCATCGTCGAGGATGGCCGCCGCGGCGGCCCCGGCCGCCGTTTCGGCCGCGCGCCAGGAAGCCAGCCACTGCGTGCCCGCCGCGCCGGGGCCGCCGGACAGCCGGACCGCCGGCGCGACATCGGTGGCGCTGCGCGCCGGGTCGGCCCAGTGCCCCGGGCCCTGAGCGACGACGACATGCCGGACGGGCGGGGCGGTGCTGAGATAGGCGAGCTGGCCACGGGACAGGCCGGGGCGCCCCGCCGACACGATGAGATCCGGCCGGTGACCGGCCACGAAGGCGGGCGAGTCGAGGAGATAGGGGTACGCGGCCAGGCTCATCGGCCCGGCCCGGGCACCCGAGGAGGGCTCGGCGAGCACCGGCCAGCCGGCCTGCTCAGCCAGGCGCAGCAGCGCCGCGGGGTCACCGCAGCCGTCACCGCAGATGACCACCCCACGCTCGGTCCACGGCAGTGCCAGTGCATCTCCCCCACCAGCAGTGCCGGGGAAGCTCGTCCACGGTCCCCCGTCCGGGCGGCCGTCCAGCGGCTCGGGCCAGCCGCCCGTCTCGCTACCCTCGCCCGCCGCGTCAGGCAGGCCGGGCACCAGCGGCTCACGCAGCGGCAGGTTCAGGTGCACCGGCCCGGGAAATCCGCCGCCGGCGCCCACGGCGGCCGCCCAGGCGCGGCAGGCCAGCGACCGCCAGTAGGCGTTCATGCCGGGCCGCGCCTGCGGCACCCCGGCGTCGCAGAACCAGCGCACCGCGTCCCCGTACAGCTTGATCTGGTCGATGGTCTGGTTCGCGCCGGTGCCGCGCAGCTCCGGCGGCCGGTCGGCGGTGAGCACGAGCAGCGGCACGCCGGCCTCGCTGGCCTCGATCACGGCGCCGTGGAAATGCGCCGCCGCGGTACCCGAAGTGCAGACCACCGCGACAGGCCGCCGGCTCGCCTTCGCGAGCCCGAGCGCGAGGAACGCAGCCGACCGCTCGTCGATCCGCACATGCAGGCGCAGGTCCGCGTCCCCCGCATCCTTCGCACGCTCCCAAAGGGCCATGGCCAGCGGCGCGCTGCGGGAGCCAGGCGCCAGCACGGCTTCCGCCAGCCCGCACCTGGCCAGCTCGTCCACCAGCGTGGCCGCGAACGCCGTGGCCGGATTCACGCCGGTTCCAGGTACCGGGCGGCCGCCAGTGCCCGGGCGCGCCACGGCGCGGGATCGGTCTCCCACTCCGCCAGGCGCGCGGCGTCGACGCCGGGCCGCGCCACCGACAGCACGCCCGCCTGTTCCGCCAGCGGCGCCGCGGTGACGTCGCCGTCAAGCAGGCTCATTGTGGCCAGCCCGCAGGCGTAGCGAAGCTCGGGCAGCGCGGCGGCGAACGCGACCCCGGCGGCCAGCCCCACCGAGGTCTCGACCGCGCTGGAGACCACCACGGGGAGCCCGCACGCCTGCGCCACGGCCAGCGCCGCGCGCACCCCGCCCAGCGGCTGGGCCTTCAGGACGACGATGTCGCAGGAGCCGGTGGCCCGCACGGTGAGCGGGTCCTCGGCACGGCGGATGGACTCGTCGGCGGCCAGCGGCACGTCCACCGTGCGGCGCAGTTCGGCCATTTCGGCGAGGGTGCCGCACGGCTGCTCGGCGTACTCCAGGCCGAACACGCCAAGCGCACGCAGTGCCCGCCGGGCCTGGCCCACGTCCCAGGCGCCGTTCGCATCGACCCGGATCGCCCCGCCGCTGCCCAGCGCGTCCCTGACCGCCTCCACCCGGGACACGTCGTCCGCCAGGCACTGGCCGCGCTCGGCCACCTTGACCTTGGCGGTGCGGCACCCGGACGCTGTCACCAGTGCGTGCGCCGAAGCCGGGTCCACGGCGGGCACGGTCACGTTGACCGGCACCTGGTCACGGACCGGCGCGGGCCAGCCGGTGGTTGCCGCCTCCAGAGCGCAGGCCAGCCAGCGGGCGCACTCCCGCGGCCCGTACTCGGCGAACGGCGAGAACTCGCCCCAGCCGGCCGGCCCCTCGATCAGCGCACCCTCGCGCACCGTGATCCCGCGGAAGCGGGTCCGCATCGGGATGGCGAACGCCCGCAGTGAATCGAGCAGGCCCGCCACCTCGTCCCTGGCTGGGGCGGTCACGACCGGAATTCTGGCCGCCGGCACTCGGTCACTCCTGCCCCTCCCATTTCCAGCGCAGTTTTGCCCGTTAACCTTACGTTGATGTCCGGACGTCCCCTGCACGCCCTCCTGCTCCCGCCCGCAGCCGGGGCCGGCCGCCTGCTCGACGCACTGGCGGCGGCGCTGGATGGCAGCGGTCCCGCGATCCTCCCGCTTGACCCCGCGCTGCCGCCAGCCAGGGTCACCGAGCTGCTGCACGCCTTCACCCCGGCCACGGTAGAAACGGAAGACGGTGCCATACGATGGCGCCCCGATGACGCACGCCCGGTCGCGCCGGGCGCCGGGGAGGATCTGCCTGACGGCACGGCAGTCGTAATAGCCACCTCCGGCTCGACCGGGGAGCCCAAGGGAGCCCAGCTGAGCGCCGGGGCGTTGCGGGCCTCCGCACGTGCCAGCCTGGACCGGATCGGCGCAGAGCCAGGCGTCAGCTGGCTCTGCCCGCTGCCCACCAGCCACATCGCCGGGCTCGCCGTGCTGGTCAGGTCCCTGATCTCCGGTACCACCCCGGTGGTGGTCGACCGCCTGGACCCGGCGCAGCGCAACCTGGCCGCGTTCGGCTGCGGTTACACCTCCCTGGTCCCGGCGCAACTGCGGCGCATGCTGGACGTGGGCGCGGGCCTGTCGGCGTTCCGCGCGATCCTGCTCGGCGGCGCGGCCATCCCGTCCGGCCTGCTGGCCGGGGCCCGCGCCGCCGGGGCGAAGGTCATCACCACGTACGGCATGTCAGAGACCTGCGGTGGCTGCGTCTACAACCACCTCCCCCTGGACGGCGTCAAGCTGCGCACCGCTCCCGACGGGCGAATCCAGATCACCGGCCCGATGCTGTTCTCCGGCTACCGCAACCGCCCGGATCTCACCGGGCAAGCCCTGGATGACGAGGGCTGGTTCACCACCTCGGACCTGGGCACGATCGGCTCCGACGGCCGTCTCTCCGTAGCCGGCCGCGCCGACGACATGATCAACACCGGCGGCCACAAGGTCTCCCCCACCGAAATCGCCGCCATCCTCGAAGCCTGCCCCACCGTCCGCGAAGCCGCCGTCTACGGCGAACCCGACTCGCAGTACGGCCAACGAGTCATCGCGGTGGTAGTCCCCGCTTCTTTCGCCAGCCCCCCGCGCCTGGAGGAACTAAGAGCCGCCGTCCGCCGCAAGCTCCCCGCCTACGCCGCACCCCGTGCCCTGTTCATCGTGCGGGCGATGCCCCTGCTCCCCTCGGGCAAGCCCGACCTCGCCGCACTCCGCGGCCTAGGAAGGGATCCCGCCACCTAACGGTTGTTACAAGTAGCAGCGAGGGCCGAACCGGCAAGGGCGACCTCCTGGCACGCCGCGACCAGAAGGTGACCGCCGTACACCGCGAACAGCAACCCTCGCACGTGGGGGTCCGGCAACCGTCGCACGTGGGGGCCCAGGGTCGTATGCCGCGAACGGCGACCGTCGTACGTGGGGTCCGGGGGCTCGGCCCCCGGGAAGGCACGGCGGGCCACGGCGAAGCCGCCCCGCGGCGAGCATGGTCGGACGCCACGGGAACAATCGCGCGCGCCGGGCGTTCTATTAAGTGCCCGCGCTTCACAGTACCAGCCGATTTCAGCCGGTGCCGTCCCCGCGACGGCGGCGCCGGATGCGGGGGCCGCCAAGCGATGCGTCCGCCGTGACGCGCGCATACGGAAGGAGGTGCCTCATGTCGAGGACCGTACGCACCGCACCCGCGCGGAAGGCCGCTGAGCGCACCGCCACCGCCGCCCGACCGGCCACAACCCGCTCCAAGCGGGCCGCACCCACGAAGACCCCTGCCGAGACCGGCACCGCCAAGACCGGCCCTGCCAAGACTGGCACTGCCAAGACTGGCACTGCCAAGACCGGCACTGGAACGAGTAAGGACGTCATGACGACTGTGCAGACCGAGCCGGCCGCCGAGCAGATCGCGGAGATCGTGGGGATGGATGGGCTCGACGCCCAGGCGGAGGCCGCGGCGATGATGAACGCCGAGACGCTGACCGAGGCCCCCGCACCAGTGGCCGAGGTGGACCTGGACGACCAGACCTCCACGATGGGCGACTCCGTCCACACGTACCTGAAGTCGATCGGCCGCACCAGCCTGCTCACGGCCGAGCAGGAAGTGAACCTGGCCAAGCGGATCGAGGCCGGGCTGTACGCGGAGCACAAGCTGGAGACCGAGCTGGATCTCGACGAGAACTACCGCCGCGACCTGGAACTGGTCGCCGAGGACGGCCGGCGCGCCAAGGCACACATGCTGGAGGCGAACCTCCGGCTGGTGGTCTCGGTGGCCAAGAAGTACAGCGACCGTGGGCTGTCCCTGCTCGACGTGGTGCAGGAAGGCAACCTGGGCCTGATCCGGGCCGTGGAGAAGTTCGACTACACCAAGGGCTACAAGTTCTCCACTTATGCCATGTGGTGGATCCGGCAGGCGATCCAGCGCGGATTCGCAGACGCTGCCCGGACCATCCGGCTGCCGGTGCACGTGCTCGAGATGCTGTCCAAGCTCAGCAGGGTCGAGCGGGACATGCACCAGCGGCTCGGCCGGGAGCCCACGCCGGAGGAGCTCGCGGTGGAGCTGGACCGCACCCCGGACCAGATCGAGGAGCTGCTGCGTACCAGCCGCCAGCCGATCAGCCTGGACTCCACCATCGGTGAGGACGGGGAGACCAGCATCGGTGACCTCATCGAGGACACGGACGCGCCGGAGGCGTCCGAGCTCGTGGACCGCCAGCTCATGGCGGACCAGCTCAGGAACGCGCTCGACGGGCTGACGCCGCGGGAGGCCACGATCATGGCGATGCGATTCGGCCTGTACGACGGGAATCCGCACACGCTGGACGAGATCGGGCGCGCGCTCGGCCTCACCAGGGAGCGGATCCGCCAGCTGGAGAAGCAGTCCCTGTCCAAGCTGCGCCACCCCAGCCGCGCGCAGCCGCTGCTGGACTACGCCAGCTGACCCAGCTAGGGCCAAGGCCGCGCGGCGAAGGAGCGAGGCCTTAGGCCACCGGGGGTTCCGGGGGTTGCTCCCCCGTGCTAGCACGGTAACGACGGTGCCGGCCCACCTGAGGTGGGCCGGCACCGTCTTTTGCTGCCCGGCTATCAGCGGTGGACGTGGGACAGCGGACCGGCGTTGACCGGGAACTGCGCGGTGTTCACGACCTGGATGCCGGCGTTCTGCTCGCCGTTGAACGGGGTCACGGTCGGCACGGTGGCACCCGGCTCACAGCCCAGGTTGAACGGGACGTTGGGGTCGTTGAACCAGACCCCGAGGTGATACTGGTGGGTCGGCGAGAACGTGGCGGTGCCGCCGAGGGACACCGAGAAGGTCTGGGAGTCGAACACGCCCTTGACCGTCGCGCTACCGGACCCGGTGCTACTGGCCTGAATGTCGGTCTGGTACCAGGAGACGCCGAACGGCGCGGTGGGCTGCTGGATGACGAACAGGTCGAAACCAGCGTTGGCCGGCATGCCGTGCAGGCTGACCGTCATGGTGTCGTTGAGCTTGCCTGGGGTGATGGTGACATGCCCGCCCGCGTTCGGCAGGCAGGCCGAGATGGCCGATGACGATGGCTTGAGCGCGAACGAGAACGACGACGCGGCCGTGCGCGCGGGCGCGTGCGTGGCCGCCCCTGCCGTGGCGGTCAGGCTCAGCGCCGCGGCAACCACGCCGGCCGCGGCAACGGTCACCGCCTTCGCGGCAGTGGGGGCCAGGATGCTGCGGATGCTGGGTCGGTTACTGCTCATGGCTGGTCCTCCTGTCACGGCGGCGGCTCCCCCGCCCCCGTCTGGCTGGCGCCCGGCGGGCGCCGGGCGTGGTCAGTTGGGCAGGGGTACGCATGGGAACGCCGGAATGGTTCAATTCGGGGATGGGGATGTCCGGGCCAGGCGTTGGCACGGGCAGCGGCCGGCTCACCGGCGCGGCTGCGGACGATGTGATGGTCACCGAGCTCTACCGGCAGTACCGGGGGCCGTTACTGTTGTTTGTGCTCCGTCTCACCGCTGGCGACCGGCAGCAGGCCGAGGACGTCGTCCAGGAGACCATGGTCCGGGCCTGGCGCGAGGCTCGCCGGCTGGACCTGACCGAGCCGTCGCTCATGCCCTGGCTGGCCACCGTGGCCCGGCGTATCGTGATCGACGAGCAACGGCGCAAGCGCGTGCGCCCGTCGGAGATAGGGGGCGCCGAGGTGGACCAGGCACCCGTCGCCGATGACGAGACGGAAAGCCTGCTGCGCAAGGTGCTGGTGACCGAGGCGCTTCGGGCCCTGTCGCCGGCCCACCGCGAGGTGCTCAACGAGACGATCCTGCGGGACCGCACGGTGAATGAGGCAGCGGAGGTGCTCGGCATCCCGGTGGGCACGGTCAAGTCGCGGGTCTACTACGCGCTCAAGGCGCTGCGGGTGGTCATGGCCGAGAGGGGGGTGTCGGCATGAACGGCGAGCCCATGAGCAGCGAGCACACCGACGTCGGCGCCTACGCACTTGGCCTGCTCGAAGCGGCGGACCGGCAGGCGTTCGAGGAGCACCTGGCCGGTTGCCCGGCCTGCGCCGCGGAACTGGCCGAGCTGTCGGGGATGAAGGGCCTGCTCACCGGCATCGACCCGGTGGACGCCCCGGCGGGCGAGGCCGCCGAGGCCGACGTCGTGGACCTGGTCAGGCGGCGCGCGGCGGCCCAGCGCCGCCACACCCGCCGCCAGGTGCTGCTCGGCGCGGCGGCAGGCGTGGTGCTGCTGGCCGGCGGCGTGGGCGTGGGCCTGGCCGTGGCCGGCCAGCCCGCGTCGCAGGTCAGCCAGAGTGGCCAGACCGCCAGTGCCGTGGACACGCAAACGGGGGTGCACGGCAAGGTCAACCTGGTCGCCAAGCCCTTTGGCACGCAGGTCACGGTCGACCTGGCCCAGATTCAGGGGCCGCTGGAGTGCCAGTTCATCGCGGTGTCCCGAACCGGGGAGCGGTTCCGGATCGGCACCTGGTTCCTGCCGCCGCACGTCAAGTTCGGGTCACCGAGTCATCCCCAGCACCTGCTACTCAAAGGCTGGACCACCATCAAGCCCAGCGACCTGTCGCAGATCGACGTCGTCGCGGAGGGCCACGGCACGCAGGTCAGTATTCGGGTCTGAGCCCGGCTCCCGCGGCTGCTAAGAAGCCGCGCCGGGTTCGGCGCGGGCGGCCTGCGGCTCGGCGGCCGGGCGCGCGCCGGACCACACCGCGGCCACGTCGGGCAGCGCGGCCTCAGCCTGGGCGTACCCGGCCCGCACGGCGCCGGCACGGCCGGCCGAGTCGAGCACGTTGCCCATGGCGGTCACCGACTCGGCATTCGGCAGGACCAGCGCCACGGCGGTGCCGCCCGCGGCGAGCTGCTGGCACTGGCGCAGCGCGGGCGGCATGACCCGCATGCCCCGCCAGAGCGGCGCCAGCACCACGACCCGGTCGAAGCCGGCCGCCAGGTCGGCGTTGGCCGCCGAGCGCATCCCCCCGTCCATCCACCGCCGCCCGTTGATCTGGACCGGCGGCCAGACGCCCGGCACCGCGCAGCTCGCGCTGACCGCCTCGATCAGGCTCGCCCCGCTGTCAGCGTCGAACGTCGCACACTCCCCCGTCTTGGCGTCGACGGCGGTGATCACCAGCCGCTGAGCGGGCCATTCGTGGCTGGGCAGCCAGGCTCTGATCACGCCGCGGCGCTCCGCCTCGGCCAGCGGCGGGGAGGCGCGGGCCACCCGGCCGAGCCGCTTGCGTGCCCGGGCCGCCGTGCCTGGCGTGAACACCGCCAGGCCGTAGCGGAGCATCAGCGCCCGGCCCATGGTGGCGGTGACCGCGACCTCGGACGGCTCGCACTGGGCCTGATACAGCTCTGCCAGCGGAACTCCCGAGGTGAGCTGGGCGCCGGCCAGCGAGCCGGCGGAGGTGCCCACGATCAGGTCCGCGGCGGTCAGGTCGAGCCCGCGGGCGGCCAGCCCGGCGACCAGGCCCACCTCCCAGGCCGCGCCGGTGATGCCACCGCTGCCCAGTACCAGTGCCTTGCTCGCCACGCCCGTGCCTTACCGCGGTACACAACCGGGGAGGGTAATCTGCCCGGCGTGACTGTTGAGGTGGTTCACCAGGTGACCGACGAGCTGGTGGCGGCGTTTGCCCGGCTCGTGCCGCAATTGTCCGCGACCACCGGGCCGCCCGGCCGCAAGGCACTGGAGAAGATCGTCGGCTCGTCCGCGATCACCCTGCTTGTGGCGCGCGCGGAGGGCACCATCGTCGGCACGCTCACCCTGGCGATGTTCCCGATCCCCACCGGTTTCCGTGCCTGGATCGAGGACGTGGTGGTGGACGAGGCGGCCCGGGGCAAGGGCGTGGGCGACGCGCTCACCGCTGAGGCGATCGGCCTGGCCCGCGCGGCCGGGGCCCGCACCGTGGACCTGACCTCCCGCCCGTCCCGCAAGGCGGCCGGGCGGCTGTACGAGCGGGCCGGGTTCGAGGAGCGGGACACCCGCGTCTACCGGTACCGCATGCCCGCCTGAGCCCGCGGGCCTGCTGCCCGGCACCGGCCTACACCGCCGTCTCGGTCTGCGTCTGCAGCTTGCTCATGCCGCGCAGCCAGCGGTCGGTGTCGGTGGCGCGGCCCGCGTACATCCGGGCCACCTCGGGGTGCGGCAGGATGAGGAAGCTGCCGGTGGCGATGCCCGCGATGACGGCGTCCGCGACCTCGTCGGTGGTGATCGCCGTCTCGCCGAGGATCAGCTCAGCCGCTGGCGTGATGGCGTCCAGCATCGCGGTCCGCACGCCCATCGGGCACAGCGCCTGCACGGTGAGGCCGCGGTGTGCGTAGGTGGCGGCCAGCCACTCGGCGAAGCTGAGCGCGGCGTGCTTGGTGGCCGAGTACGGCGCCGTGCCGAGCATGGTGAGCAGGCCCGCCGCGGACACGGTGCAGATCAGGTGCCCGCTGCCGCGCTCCAGCCAGTCCGGCAGCAGCAGCCGCGCGGCGCGGACGTGCGCCATCACGTTCACCTGCCAGCTGGCTTCCCAGTCGTCCTCGTCGCCCTCGCCGTCGCCCAGGGCTACCCCGGCGTTCGCGCAGTACATGTCGATCTCGCCGAGCACGCCGCGGGCGGTGTCGAGCAGCGCGGCCACGCCGTCCACCGAGGCCGCGTCCCCGGGTGCGGCGGTGGCGCCACACGAGCGGGCGACCTCGGCCGCGGCATCGGCATTCAGGTCGTTGACCACGACCCGGGCGCCTTCTGCGGCGAACCTGCGGGCCAGCGCGGCCCCGATGCCGCTGCCCCCACCGGTGACCACCACGCCCGCGCCCGCGACTGACTGCATCGCGCCCCTTCCCTCGCTGCCAGCAGTTCTGTGTCTTCAGTTCCCGGGCGGCGGCGGCAGGTCCACCAGGGCGGCCAGCGCGGCCCGGTGCCTGTCTGACGTGCCCAGGGCCATCGACCCGCTCTTGGCCCGCTTCAGCAGCAGGTGCGCGGGGTGCTCCCAGGTGAAGCCGATCCCGCCGTGCAGTTGCACGCACTCCTGCGCGGCGAGAACGGCAGCGTCGCCGCTGGCCGCCTTGGCCAGGGCCACTGCGACCGGCGTGTCGGGGTCACCGGTGGCGAGGCAAGCGGCCGCGTACCTGGCGGCGGCCCGTGCCTGGGTCACCGCCACCCACACGTCGGCGAGCCGGTGCTTGACCGCCTGGAACGAGCCGACCGGGCGGGCGAACTGGCGCCGTTCCTTGACGTAGCTGACGGTCATCCCCAGGCACTGCTCCGCCACGCCGAACAGCTCGGAGGCGAGCACGCCCGCCCCAGCGGTGAGCGCGGCGGCCACCGCACGGGCCGCGTCCTCCCCGGTCGCCACCTGCCTCCCGGGAGCCCGGTCCAGCGTCACGTCCGCCAGCGGCCGGGTGGCATCCAGGGACACCAGCGGCGTCCGGGTCACCCCTGCCGCGGTGGCGTCCACCGCGTACAAGCCGAACGGGACACCGTCGCCTGGTAGCAGGAGCACGTCGGCGGCCAGTGCGCCGGCCACCCCGGAGACCGTCCCGGACAGCCGTACGATGCCGGTGCCGTCTCGCTCATCCGGCTGGCCCACCCGCACCGGCCAAGAGCGTGCCGCCCCCGGCGGGGGGGCCATGGTGGCGAACCCGACGGCCAGCGCGGCGGTCAGCCGCCCGGACGCCAGCCCGCCGAGGAGGTCGGCGTCACCGGTGCCCAGCAGTGCCGTGGTGGCCATCACCGCACTGGTCAGGTACGGGATGCACGCGGCGGCCTTGCCGGTCTCCTCGGCGACGACGGCGGCCTCACGATAGCTGGCCCCGGCCCCGCCGTGGCTTTCATCGATGAGCAGCCCGGCACAGCCGAGGTCGGCGGCCAGCGTGTGCCAGAGCGGGACGTCGTCGGCCTCACCCGCATCCACCCTGGCCAGCACCGCCGTCAACGGGCTGCGGTCGGCGAGCAGGTCGCGGACCACGGCCCGCAGTTGCTCCTCGGCGTCGGTGTAGCGCAGATCGGGCACGGCACCAGCGGACCTGGTGCCCTCGGTGCTGCCGTCAGTCGTGGCCGAGGCCCCGTGACGAAGGAATGGGGCCTCAGGCCCCCGGGGGGTTCCGGGCCGTGGGGTCTGGGGGCTTGCCCCCTGGGAGGCGGAGTGCTCCCCTGGGCTGGTAATGGTCACCGTGGCAGGTCCTTCCAGGCGACGCGGGTGTCGGTACGTGGCTCGGCGGGCAGCCCGAGCACCCGCTCGGCGATGATGTTGCGGAGGATCTCCGAGGTGCCACCCTCGATGGAGTTGCCGCGGGAGCGCAGGTAGCGGTAACCAGGCCCGCGGCCGAAGAAGCTGAGGCTTTCCGGCCGCCGCAGCGTCCAGTCGTCGTAGGTCAGCCCTGCGGCCCCGGCGAGTTCCAGCTCGAACGCGGACAGCTCCTGGTTGAGCCGGGCGAAGACGAGCTTCGCCGCCGAGCCCTCCGGCCCCGGCGTCCCCGCCGCGAGCTGCTGCCGCAGCCGCGCCCCGGCCAGCCTGGCCACCTCGGCGTCCGCCCACAGCCGGATCAGCCGGTCGTGCAGGCCGGGCGTGCGCGCCTCCGGATGCTCCCGCCAGGCGGCCGCGGCCAGGCTGACCATGCCGCCTTCGCGCGGCAGCGCCCCGCCGCCGATGGCGATCCGCTCGTTCATCAGCGTGGCCTGTGCGACCCGCCAGCCCTCGCCGATGCCGCCGATCCTGTCGGTGTCGGGAACCATCGCGTCGGTGAGGAACACCTCGTTGAACTCGGCCTCGCCGGTGAGCTGGCGCAGTGGGCGGACCTCGACGCCGGGCTGATCCATGTCCAGGCCGAAGTAGGTGAGGCCGGCGTGCTTGGGCACGTCCGGGTCGGTGCGGGCGAGCAGCAGGCCCCAGCGCGCCGCGTGCGCTATGGACGTCCACACCTTCTGGCCGGTGGCCCGCCAGCTCGCGCCCCCACCCGCCTCCCCATCCCCTTTCACTCGGACCGCCCGGGTCGCCAGGCCCGCCAGGTCGGAGCCGGCGCCAGGCTCGCTGAACAGCTGGCACCACACCTCCTCGCCGGTCCACAGCGGCCGCAGCCAGCGCTGCTGCTGCTCTTCGCTGCCATAGGCAAGGATCGTGGGAGCCGCCATGCCCAGGCCGATGCCGATCCGGGCTGGGTTGTTGTCCGGGGCACCCGCCGCCACGAACTCGGCGTCCACCGCGGCCTGGAACGAGCGGGGCAGGCCCTGGCCGCCGAGCCCGGCCGGGTAGTGCACCCAGGCAAGCCCGGCGTCGAACCGCGCGCGCAGGAACTCAAGCCGGGGCATCGCGGCCGGATCGTGCCCGGCCAGGAACTCGCGCACCTGCTGGCGCAGCCCGGCGGCCTGGTCGGCTTCGGTCAGCACAGCGGACCGCCCGCCACGTAGATCACCTGCCCGGACACGAACCCGGCCCCCTCACTGACCAGGAACGAAATCACGTGCGCGATGTCGTCGGGCTGGCCGACCCGCCGGACCGGGATCCGGCTGGCCGCGGCGGCCTGGAAATCCTCGAATCCTATGCCGACCCGGGCCGCGGTGGCCGCGGTCATGTCGGTGGCGATGAACCCGGGCGCCACGGCGTTGGCGGTGACGCCGAACTGGCCAAGCTCGATGGCCAGCGTCTTGGTGAACCCCTGCAGGCCGGCCTTGGCCGCGGAGTAGTTCACCTGCCCGCGGTTGCCAAGCGCGGAGCTGGAGGACAGGTTGACGATGCGGCCGAAACGCTGCTCCACCATGTACTTCTGCGCGGCCCGGCTCATCAGGAACGCGCCGCGCAGGTGCACGCCGAGCACCATGTCCCAGTCGTCCTCGGACATCTTGAACAGCATGTTGTCCCGGATGATGCCGGCGTTGTTGATCAGGACCACCGGTGGGCCGAGTTCCGCGGCGATCTTGCCCACCGCGGTCGCCACCTGTTCGGCGTCGCTCACGTCGGCACCCACCGCGACGGCGCGCCCGCCGGCCCCGGTGATCGCGTCCACGGTCGGCGCGCAGGCACCGGCGTCCAGGTCGAGGACTCCGACCGCCATGCCGTCGGAGGCGAGCCGCTTGGCGGTGGCCGCGCCGATGCCACGAGCCGCGCCCGTGACGATGGCGACTCGCGATGAATCGGTTGGCATCTGCTGGTTCTCCTTAGTTGTCCGATGTCATCCGTGGCTGGGGGCCCTACGGCCCGGTTCCTCCGTCACCGGACCGGGGCCCTGCTGGCCCGGGGGGACGACCCCCCGGAACCCCCCGCTGGCCTACGGCCCGGTTCCTCCGTCACCGGACCGGGGCCCTGCTGGCCCGGGGGACGACCCCCCGGAACCCCCCGCTGGCCTACGGCCCGGTTCCT
>DASXKD010000601.1:0-5610 GCA_036497045.1 Streptosporangiaceae bacterium
GCCCTGCCTGGCGGGAACGCCAACGTGTTCATCCGGGCCCTGGGGCTGCCCGTGGACCCGGTCGACGCCACCGGGCGGATTCTCCAATCGCTGCCCGCGGGCCGCATAAGGACCATCGGGCTCGGGCTCGCCGGCCGGCGCTACTTCTGCTTCAACGCGGGCCTGGGCCTCGATGCCGAGGTCGTCCGGGTGGTGGAGGGCCTGCGGGCAAGGGGCCGCGGGGCGTCCGCGGCGCTGTACGTGTGGACGGCCTTCCGCCAGTTCACCACGGTCACCGACCGCCGCGAGCCCGCGCTCACCCTGGAGCGGGACGGCCTGCCCGCCATGGACGGGCTATTCCTCGGCATCGTGTCCAACGCCGCACCCTGGACCTACCTTGGCCAGCGGCCGGTCAACGCCAGCCCGAAGGCGCGCTTCGACACCGGCCTGGACCTGTTCGCGATGCGCAAGCTCGGCACGGTGGGCACGCTCAGCGCGCTGCGGCAGATGCTGGGTGACGCAGGCCCGGCCGGGCGTCACGTTGTCAGCCTGCACGACCAGGATGCGCTGAGCTTCCGTGCGGCCCGGCCGGTGGCATTCCAGGTAGACGGGGAATATGTGGGCGAACGGGAACATGTCATGCTCCGCTCCATTCCCGGCGCCCTGCGGGTCCTCGTCTGATGACGCCCCGGAGGGGTTCCGTGGCAGTCGGAGCGTTGCCGCCCGGCCGGGGGGCAGGCCAGGTCACAACCGTCCGGTCGGCCCTCTCGGGATGCACCGGCGGGACCGCAGATGTGACTCATCTGACACCGCAAACCGCCAAAACCACGGCCCCAGCCTCTTGCGATTGATCCACGAGATTTGAGAGGCTTGAACTGGTTCGAGTGGGCCACGCGCATCCGGCACGTTGCCGTCTTGCAACCGGGCTGATCCCCGGGCGCAAACCTCGGCCACGAGCCAAGTGCCGGGGGCTGAGGCTCATGACCCTACCGAATTATGTAGCGCCCAGGACCGCTCGCGGTCCTTATCATATGGCCTAGCTCGTGAAATCATTCACAAGCCCCGCGGGCCAGCGAATTCCGGGCGGCCAGCCCGGCTGTTATGGAGGAGTGGACCGCATGGACTGGCGCCACCACGCCGCCTGCCGTGAGGTGGATCCGGAACTGTTCTTCCCTATCGGGAACACAGGCCCAGCGCTGTTCCAGATCGAAGAGGCCAAGGGCGTGTGCCGCCGGTGCCCGGTGGTCGAGAACTGCCTGCAGTGGGCGGTCGAGAGCGGGCAGGACGCGGGCGTCTGGGGCGGCATGAGCGAAGACGAGAGGCGCGCCTACAAGCGGCGGATCGGCCGGATCCGGGCTCGCGCCCACGCCTGAGCCGCACCAAGGCCGCCGCGCTCCGGCCGTCGGGCGCGGGCGCATGTCCGCGATGCCACGTGAATCTCTGACCAGCCATTCAGTAATGGCCCGCCGCGAATGTGTTTTCACCCCGCCGCTGCCTTCCCGGCCGCGGCGGGGTTTTCACCTGCCCCCGAATCTCTGGCGGAATCGGCGCCCGCCGGTTTCGGCTGACCGGATGGGACGGCAATGGCCTTGACGGGCAGGCTGACCCGGACCGAGGTGCCCCCGCCCGGGCGGGGCCTGATGGCAAGCTGGCCGCCGAGTTCGGACTCGACCAGGGTCCGCACGATCTGCAGCCCCAGGCTGGCATGAGCGTCGAGATTGAACCCCTCCGGCAGACCTGCCCCGTTGTCCTCCACGCAGACCTCGAGCTGCCCGGGGCCACGCGCCGCCTGAACCAGCACGGATCCGGCCGGTGCCGGGCCCGGCCCGGTGACCAGGCCGTGCTGGAGAGCGTTTTGCAGCAGTTCGGTCAGCACCAGGGCGAGCGGCGTGGCGATGGCGCCGGGAAGCAGGCCGAACCGTCCGGCGACCACCGGGCGGGCCCGGGCTTCCGGCGCCGAGACCTCCCCGGCCATGGCGGCCACCCGCTGGGCGATGTCGTCGAAGTCGACGAGTTCTTCCGGGGTATGCGACAGCGTCTCGTGGACGATCGCGATGGAACCGACGCGGCGGACCGCCTCCTCCAGCGCCTCGCCGGCCTCCGGCGCGCGGGTCCGGCGGGCCTGGAGCCGCAGCAGCGCGGCCACGGTCTGCAGGTTGTTCTTCACCCGGTGGTGGATCTCGCGGATCGTGGCGTCCTTGGTCATCAGCTCACGCTCGCGGTGCCGCAACTCGGTGACGTCGCGGATCAGCACCAAAGCACCTGTCCGCATGCCGTTCACCACCAACGGAAGGGACCTGAGCTGGACCACCGAGCCGTTGCCCTCGATCTCGGTCTCGCGGGGGGACCGCCCGCTCGCGGTCACCATGAGCGAGTCGTCGGCGGGCAGGCCGGACGAACAGAGCTTGGTCGTCAGCGGCCCCAGTTCGGCGCCCACCAGGTCGGCGGTCAGGCCAAGCCTGCGGTAGGCGGACAGCGCGTTAGGGCTGGCGTACGCCACCATCCCGGACCGGCCGAGCCGGAGCAGGCCGTCACCGACCCGGGGCGACCTGACCAGGGCCGGTTCCTGGCCCGGGTAGGGAAAGGTGCCCGCCGCCACCATCTGCGCGAGGTCGTCGGCCCCCTTCAGGTAGGTCAGCTCCAGGCGGCTGGGGGTCCGCGCCGAGCTCAGGTTGGTGCTGCGCTCGATCACCGCGATGACCGCGCCCTCGCGGACGACGGGGATGGACTCACGCCGGACGGGGATCCCGCTGGTCCACTCCGGATCCCCTTCCCGGCAGATGCGCTTCTCGTGGTACGCGGTGTAGACGAACGGCCGGTCGCCCAGGCCCGCGCAGGTGCCCACCACGTCGTCAAGCAAGGTGGTCGGGCCGGTGGTCGGGCGCATCTGGGCCAGCGCCACCCAGCCCGAGCCGTCCCGCAACGGCGCCCAGAGCATCAGGTCGGCGAAGGACAGGTCTGCGAGCAGCTGCCAGTCAGAGACAAGGGCGTGGAGCCAGTCGATGTCGGACTCGGTCAGCGGGGTAAGCCCACGGCCGAGGTCGCTCAGGGTCGCCACGTCTCATCATCGCATCCGCCCTGGCCGGGATCTGCCAGCCGGCCCCCCGGCGGCCCGGGCGATGGGCCCCGGCAGCCCGATGAAGGGCCCCGGTATGTGGCGGGACGGGCCGGCTGGCAGTATTCCGGCATGTCGCAGGTACATCGGCTTGCGGGCCCGGCGGAGGCGGATTTCGCGGCCGCGGCCCAGGCACTGGCGGCCGTGGGGGAATATGTCCAAACGGCTGTGCCAGTGGGAAGGAAGTGACTGTGACCGCCTCTGCCGCGTCCGGCGACGCCGATCTTCACCCGCTGCCACCCGGCGACCCTGGCGCCAGGATTCCGAAGTACTACCAGGTGAAGCGGCAATTGCTCGAGCTGACCAGAGCGATGGCACCCGGAACCCCGGTCCCACCGGAGCGCGAGCTTGCCCAGCGCTACGTCACCTCGCGCACGACCGTGCGCCAGGCCCTCGCGGAACTCGTGATCGAGGGCAGGCTGCTGCGGATGCAGGGCAAGGGCACCTTCGTCGCCATGCCCAAGGTCGCGCAGATGCTGGAGCTTTCCAGCTACACCGAGGGGATGCGCGCCCAGGGCCTGCACCCGCAGACCAACATCCTGGACACCACCTACATCGGCGCCGACGACGAGCTGGCCGCCCTGCTCGCCGTCCGGGAGGGCAGCAGGGTACTGCGCATCCACCGGCTGCGGCTGGCCGACGCCGAACCGATGTCGGTGGACGCCTCGCACCTGTCAGCCCGGCGCTTTCCCGGGCTGCGCCGCAGCCTGGAGCGGCATCCGTCGCTGTATGAGGCGCTGCTCACCGACTACGGCGTGGAGATCGCCGAGGCGCAAGAGACCATCGAGACCGGGCTGGCCGACCCCAGGGACGCCCGGCTGCTCGGCGTGGACGTCGGCATGCCGCTGCTGCTGCTGTCGCGGCACTCGTTCGACTCGGACGGCATGCCGGTCGAATGGGCCCAGTCGCGCTACCGCGGCGACCGCTACAAGCTGGTGACCCGGCTGCACCGCGGCACGCACATGCCCAGAAGCGGGGAGTAGCACACCGGCTGACACAGCCCGGCCTACCAATTGGTAACGTGCCGGCATGGCGGCGGAGAAGCAGGAACCGGCACGGCATGGCGGAGCGCACGCGATAGCTGCCGCGCGGCGGCACGGCGTGAGCACGATGTTCACCCTGTCCGGTGGGCACGTGTTCCCGCTCTACGACGGCGCGGTGAAAGCGGATCCGCCGATGCGCATGGTCGACGTGCGGCACGAACAGACGGCGGTGTTCGCCGCCGAGGCCACCGCACGGCTCACCCGGGCCCCGGGGCTGGCCGTGGTCACCGCCGGCCCCGGCGTCACGAACACGGTCAGCGCCATCACCACGGCCTGGTTCAACGGCTCGCCTGTGGTCGTCCTCGGCGGCCGGGCGCCGGACTACCGGTGGGGCTCGGGCGGCCTGCAGGAGATCGATCACCCGCCGCTGCTGGCCCCGGTGACCAAGCGTGCCTGGACCGAGCATCAGCCCAGCGCGGTCGGTGCCGCGGTGGATGAGGCCTTCCGGCTGGCCACCGCCCCGCACCAGGGACCGGTCTTCCTCGACTTCGCCATGGAGGCACTGTTCGGCGATGGCGGCCAGGAACTGCCGGGCGCGGCACCTGGCGGCACGGAACCGGCAGCCGCGGCCGGCCCGGACCCCGCCGATGTCGAGGCGATCGCCGGCCTGCTCGCCCGGGCCAGCCGCCCGGTCCTGGTGCTCGGCTCCGACGTGTGGCTGACCGGCGCCGAGGCAGCCGCCCGCCAGGCCGCCTGCGAGCTGCGGCTGCCGGTGATCGCCAACGGCCAGGGGCGCGGGATACTGCCCGCCGGCCACGAACTGCTCGTCACCCGGGCCCGCTCGGCGGCGTTCGGCGCGGCGGACCTGGTGCTGGTGGCGGGCACTCCGCTGGACTTCAGGCTCGGCTACGGCCAGTTCGGCGGGCGGGACGGCACCAGCGCGGCCCAGGTGGTCCACGTGGCCGACAGTCCCGGCCACCTCGCCACCCATTGGCCCCTCGCCGCCTCCGCCGCCGGCGACCTCACGAGCTTCTTCACGATGCTGGCGGGGGCGGTTCCCACGGCGATGCGCCAGGCAGGCGCCGCGGCACCACCCTGGGCGGACACCTGGCTCCCCCGGCTGTCGGCCGCGGCCCGCGATGCGATCGCGGCTGACCAGGCGCTGCTGACCAGCGACGCCGACCCGGTGCACCCGATGCGCGTGTACGGCGAGCTGGCCCAGGTGCTCGACGACGACGCCGTGGTGATCGGGGACGGCGGTGACTTCGTCTCCTACGCGGGCAAGTACCTGGAGCCGCAGCGGCCGGGCGGATGGCTGGACCCCGGGCCCTACGGCTGCCTGGGCACGGGCCTGGGCTATGCGATCGCGGCGCGCGTCGCGCGGCCTTCGGCGCAGGTGGTGCTGCTGCTCGGGGACGGCGCGGCCGGGTTCTCCCTGATGGACGTGGACACGCTGGTGCGGCACCGGCTGCCGGTCGTGATGATCTGCGGCAACAACGGCATCTGGGCGCTGGAGAAGTACCCCATGCAGGC
>DASXKD010000602.1:0-2124 GCA_036497045.1 Streptosporangiaceae bacterium
CAGCGCCGCCCCCAGGCCGAGAACGGCCCGCAGGGCGATCAGTTCGGTCGCGGAGTGAGCGGTCATGGCGGCCGCCGAGCCGGCGCCGAAGACCGACAGCCCGGCGAGCAGCGCCAGCCGGCGGCCGTAGCGGTCGCCGAAGGCCCCGGCCGGGAGCAGCAGCGAGGCGAACACCAGGGAGTACGCGTCGATGATCCACGCCAGCTGGGTCTGGGTGGCGTGGGTCGACCGGGCGATCTCGGGCAGGGCTACGTTCAGTGACGACATGGCCGCCACCACGGTGGCGAGGGCCATGCACACGACTGCGGTCACCGCACCGCTGCGCACAGCGGTCGCGGCCGGGGGCTTCACGGCGGTCATCTCCAGCTCCTTCAACGTCTATGTTCTAGAATGACATTACATATCTCTAGAACGACAGTCAAGCGCTTGCTATGATGGTCCCGTGACCGACTCACGGAAGACCGAGATGACAGGGGAGCCGCCCAAGGCCCGGCGGGTCAGCCGGCAGCGAGAGGCGGGGGAGGCCACCAGGCGCGAGACCCGCAGGCGGCTGCTCGCCGCCGCCAAGGCCGAGTTCGCCGAACGCGGTTACGCGGCAGCCACCGTGATCCGCATTGCCGAGCGGGCCGACGTTTCCGTGCAGACCCTGTATTCCAACTGGGGCAGCAAGCGGAACCTGCTGCGCGCGGTGATGGAGAGTTCCGTCACCGGCGACGAGGACGTGTCGCTGGTCGCCGGGCAGCCGCCCGCCGTCATAACCGCCACCATCGATCCCGCGGACGCCGCGGACCCGCGCAAGCTGCTGGTCCACCTGAGCCGCCAGTACCGGCTGCTCGCCGAGCGGTCGGCGGTCGGCTGGCAGACCTACCGGGATGGCGCCGGGTTCGATCCGGACATCGCCGCGGACTGGCAGCAGCTCAGCGACCTGCGCCGCAGCGCCTTCCAGGCGCTGTTCGCCCGGCTGCCCGCCGGGGGGCTGCGTCCTGAGCTCGACAACGCTGCCGCCGCGGACACCGCCTGGGCCATTGCCAGCCCCGATATGCACGATCTGCTGGTGCGTCAGGCCGGCTACAGCTATGACGAACTGGAGAGCTGGGTCCGCAGCACCCTCAGCGCCGCGTTGCTGGCCGGCCCGGGGGAGCGCTGAACCGGCCTCACGGGGGAGCCGCTACCTCTGGCCGGGCCCTCATTGGCGGACTGCCAGGTCGAGGCGCATCTCGGTGATGGACCGCCCGGCAGCGCCGGGGACGGCCGGGAACGTCCCGTTGGCCGGAATCCCTGCCGGTGGTAGAACGCGCGTGCCCAGGGGTTGTCGGCCGGACTTGATGCGCCTGCCGGCTTGAGAGCCGGGGGAGTGGGCCTGGTGGCGCCGAGCTTGCTGGGGCACCACCGATCGTGAACCGGTCCGCTGACCCTGGGGGGGAGGCCAGGAAGGGGTGGTTCAGCGGCTATGCGCTGGGCGCTTGGGCGCCCAGAGTTGGTCGGCGTCGCCGGCGGCGAGCCGGCCCTGGTAGACGTCGATCTTGTGGTCGATGAGCTTGAGATTTTCCTGCAGCTCAGCGAGCTTGGCGGTCACCTCGGCGCGGTGGGCCTCCAGGAGGGCGAGTCGTTCCTCCTCGTTGCCGGGCCCGGCGGAGACCAGCTGGGCGTAGCGCTTGATGGTCCTGATGGGCATGCCGGTGGCCCGCAGCTTGGTGCAGATGCTGATCCACTTGAGGTCTTCCTGCTGGTAGCGTCGTCGGCCGCTGTGGTTGCGGGGGACGGCGGTGATGACCAGGCCGGCGCGTTCGTAGTAGCGCAAGGTGTGCGCGCTGACCCCGGTGCGGCGAGCGGCCTCGGCGATGCTCAGTCCCGCTTGGGGGACAGGGCGCTTGGATACCGGGTGCGGTTTGACTTCGAGCACGCTCTAAATTCTAGCGTCGCAAGCATGAGTGCCCCCGTGAGCAATGGCCACCGGCTGGATCGGGCCCAGGTGCCCGAACTCAGCCAACGACGCCGATTCTTGGTGCTGGCGATCTGCTGCGCCAGCATCCTCGTCGTGGTGATGGACATCTCCATCGTCAACGTCGCGCTGCCGGCGATGCGCCGCGACCTGCACGCCCCGGTGTCCAGCCTGCAGTGGAC
>DASXKD010000603.1:0-7698 GCA_036497045.1 Streptosporangiaceae bacterium
GGTCCCTGACATCGAAGCCGCCGACCCTGACCTGGCCGCCGCGCACGTCGTAGAACCGGGGGAGCAGCAGCGAGATCGTGGACTTCCCGGATCCCGCGGTGCCGACCAGCGCGAGCGTCTCGCCCGGCGCCACCCGCAGCGACAGGCCGCGCAGCACCGGCTGCGACGGCACATAGCCGAAACAGACGTCGTCGAATTCCACGCCAGGGGTCTGCGGCGGCAGCGCCGAGGCGCCCGGCCTGTCGGTCACCACCGGGCGGGCGTCGATCACCTCGAACACCCGGATCACGCTGGCCCTGGCCTGCTGGCCCAGGGTGACCAGCGCGGCCAGGGACCGGACCGGCCCGACCAAGGCCAGCAGGTAGGAGGAAAACGCCAGGAACGTGCCGAGCGTGATGGACCCGCGCAACGCCATCCAGCCGCCGAGTGCGAGTACCCCGACCTGGCCGAGTGCCGGGATCGCTTGCAGTGCCGGGTTGTACTTGGCCATCAGCTTCACGGTCCGCACCCGGGAGCCGTACAGGTCGGAGCCGGCCCGTTCGAGCCGCTCCACTTCCTGGCCCTCCTGCCCGAAGCCCTTCACCACGCGCACGCCGGTCACGGCGGCCTCGACCACCTCCGCGACGGCCGCCGCGCGCTGCTGCGCGTCCCAGCTCGCCGGGAACAGCCTGTGCCGGGACCTGAGCGAGATGAACCACAAGGATGGGGCGACCGCGAGCGCGACCAAGGTGAGCGGCGGCGAGAGGATCGCCATGGCGATCAGGGACCCGGCGAACAGCACCGCGTTGCCCATCAGCATCGGCACCATGGACAGCAGGCCCTGCACCATGGTGATGTCGGAGATCGAGCGGCTCACGATCTGGCCGGTGTGCAGTTCGTCCTGCCTGGTGCCGTCCAGGCGGGACAGCGCGGCCAGGATCTGCGTGCGCAGGTCGTGCTGCACGTCGAGGGAGAGCTGGCCGGCCCGGTAGCGCCGCAGGTACAGCGCGCCGAAGTTGGCCAGCGCCGCACCGAGCAGGGCCAGCGCGAGTGGCCATATCGGGGCCTGCACGGAGGAGGTGAGGTTGTCCACGATGGCCCGCTGGATCAGCGGAATGGCGATCCCCACCGCGCTGACCACCAGGGTCCCGGCGAGGGCGAGGAGCACGTTGCGCGGGTAGCGCCAGCAGTACCCAGTAAGCCGCGCCATCCAACCGCGCTCGCGCGAGCTAGCGCCCCGTTCGCTGGCTGGGCCTTGCGCGCGATCAGTGGTTGTGTCCCGGTCCGTGCTCTCCTGACTGTTCTTGTCCGTCGCCGCTTCCTTCCCATCCCCGTCAGCCTTCCACGATCAGCAACGCGCCCGGGACGGACCGCATTTCCTCCGGCCGGGTCCATCCCGTTGGCCGGCTCGTCGAGCAGCAGCAGCGAGGGCTCGCGCATCAGCGCCGCCGCGAGGCCGAGCCGTTGCCGCATGCCCTGGGAGTAGCCCTTGACCTTGCGGTCCGCGGCCGCGCCGAGGCCCGCCGCCGTCAGCACCCGGCCGATCTGGCCCGGCAGCCCCGGCAGCGGCGGCCCGGACAGGGCCAGCACCTCCAGGTTGCGCCGCCCGGTGAGCCACGGGTAAAAGGCCGGCTCCTCGATCATCGCGCCGATCTGGGCCAGCCCGTCCGGGTCACCGGCAGGCCGCCCGTTCACCCAGGCCCGGCCCGCGGTGGCCGTGACCAGCCCGAGGAGGATACGCAGCGTGGTCGTCTTACCCGCGCCGTTCGGGCCGAGGAAGCCGAACACCTGGCCAGGACCGACGCTCAGATCCAGCCCGTCCAGCGCGGTGACGCCGCGGTATCGCTTGGTCAGGCCCTCGCACCTGATCACGCTGGTCATGCCGGGCCTCCCGCCGTCGGGCCCGCCGGGAAGGCGGGGCCAGCAACGACGCTAGGGCCGGCGGCAGACCGCTGTCATCGGCGCACCGACGACCTTCGCCTCGCCCTGGAGACGAGACGGCGGGGCGCCCGGAAAGAGAAGACCTGGCCGGGTCAGGCCAGGGCGGGATCCTTCGTGGTGCCGTACCCGGCGGCGGCGCTGAACATGATCAGCACGAACAGGGCGAACGTGATCACATGGACGCTGGTGCACCACAGGCAGATGGCACCGATCTTGAACAGCTCCGCGTAGATCAGCCAGAGCACGAACACGATCCCCACCACGACGGAGCCGATCCGGGCCCAGCGCAGCGGTGGCCAGGTCACCCGCCACGCCCACGGCGAGTTTGCGGCCGCGAGGAACACGTAGAAGGCGAGGCCGAGCACCGCGACCGGGATGCCGAACGCGTACGACTGCGGGCTCGTGGTGACCTTCTCGCAGTTGACCGTGCTTGTCGCCGGGCAGGCCAGCGTCACCGACGTGTTGAAGTGGGCGATGGTGAGGTAGATCGAGACGCCGAGGCCGCCCAGGGAAAGCACCCAGGTGGTCCACTGGAGCCAGGCTGGCGGTGCGGCCACGCCGGGCTCCCCTGCGGCGGCAACCGCCACCGGGGCCGCGCGCCCGCGCTGTGCCTGGCCGGCCACCCGTGCCTGCCCGTTGCCGGGCCTGCTCTGGCGCGCGGGCTGCTTACCTTGCCGCTGGCCGGTCGTGCCGGTCGTAGCGGTCGCCTCCGGGCGGCCGCCGCGGGTGCCCTTGTCCCGTGACTTGGTCCCGTCTGGCCGGGCGGCCGTGCCCGGCTTGCGCGTGGCCATCTAGAGGCCGCTCTGCACGGCGGTGACGGCTGCCGAGGAGCAGACGTCGGAAGGCTGGTTGTTGGTCATCTTGCAGATGGCGCCGGTTATGTAGTTGGCCGCGCCGTCCACGCTCTGCGCGATCGGCGATGCCGGGTCCTTCAGCGCGGCGGCGATCTGGCTCCACGACTTGCCCTGGAGCACCGCGGCATCGTAGATGGGCCCCTTCAGCACGAGCTTGTTGCTGAAGGCGATGAACGGGTAGCCGCGGGTGTTCGGGTCCGGTTCGTACTTGGCCCAGACCGCGTTCTGCGCGCTGGTGGGATTCTGCAGCGGGCCCCGGCTCACCGTCTGGACCTCCACCGGCGTGAAGTCCAGATACTTGCTGGTGTAACCGGACTTGTAGAACGTCAGTGTCGCGGTGTTCGGGTCGGTGTCCGTGGATGAGGAGTGAATGCCGTGCAGCGGGGTTAGCTTGCCGAACCGGCTCAGCGCGATTGCCATGGACCACCGGGTAGCCGCGCAGTACGGGCAGAACTCGGCGCCGATGTAGAGCATCTGCGGCTTGCCGCCGCTGGTCAGCGCCGCGCCCGAACCGGTAGTGAGTGCCGGCTGCCCATGGGTGAACGCGGGCACCGCGCCCTGGCCCACCCTGTCCAGCGTCGCCGCGGGCACGCCGGTGACCTGGCTGGACACGCTGGCCGGGAGCAACGTGCGACCGCTCGAGGAGCTGCTGGACGGCGAGCCCTGGGTGAGCTTGATCACGATGAACGCAAGGACGACCACCAGGACGACGAGCGTGCTGCCGACGGTGATCATGATCCGGTTGCGCCGCTCTGCCTTGCGTGCCGCCTCACGCTGCGCCGCGACCTTCTCGCGGGCGCTCTGCTGCTTGATCCTGCTTGCCTTACCCATCGCCGTCCTCATGAAAGGGTCCACAAGAATCCCCCGGCCACCCTCCATCGTAGGGCGTAAATGATGCGCTGTCGGCCTGCCCCGGATACGGGCGGAGACCTGGGCCCGACCGGGCTCGCGGGCACCGGGGTGGCGAGCGAGCCGGCCGTCCCGCTCCGCGGGCTCAGTGCCCGAAGACCGGGATCATCGTGGCCCGGGCGATGGTGTGGAAGCGCAGGTTGAACCCGGCGACGGCGGGCGAGACGTCGGAGTCCACGCCCTGGCTTGCCAGGTCGTCCACGTCCAGCGCGTGCACGGCGAACACGTACCGGTGGGCCGGGTCGCCCGCGGGCGGCGCGGCACCGCCGAACGCCTTGGCGCCGTAGTCGTTGCGCACGCAGAACGCCCCGGCAGGCAACTCGGACTGGTCGCCGCTGATGGCGCCGGTGGCCAGTTCGGTGACTGACGCGGGCACGTCGAGCAGCACCAGGTGCCAGAACCCGGATCCGGTGGGGGCGTCCGGGTCGAAACAGGTCACCGCGAAGCTCTTGGTCTCCGGCGGAAAGCCGTGCCAGCTCAGCTGTGGGGAAATGTTCTGCCCGGTCATGCCGAAGCCGTCGAAGACCTGGGCGTCGGGCAGCTGCTGGCCGTCGGCCACGTCGGTGCTGGTCAGCGTGAACGACGGCACGGACGGCATGAAGTCATAGGGCAGGGGCGGGCGCGCGGTCATGGGTCATCTCCATACAGGGTTGGTCGGTCGGGCCGCCCGGTCCGCGGGCGGGGCGGGGCGGCCACGCCTACGCTATCCACAGCCCAGCAGTCACGGGCGGCAAATCCCCTCCCAGCCGGCCGCCGCCCCACCTGTCCCAGCCGGTTTTCGGCGCGCAGCGCTACCGTGGTGCCGCGGAAGGGGCCTGGGCCGGGCGGTAGCAGCCGGGAAGGCGCGGAGCGAGGCGTGAAGGTAACGCAGGGTTGGCCGACGTGGGTGCGCCGCCTGTCGCTCGCGGCCGTCCTGCTCGTTGCCGCGATCACCCCGGGCACGGCGGCGGGCTGGTCGTCGCGGCTGTGCCAGCAGGCCCACTGTGAGAGGGCCGGCACGGTCCGGTGGATCCGGCCGATGCCCGGGTCGTGGACCGTGCAGAACGGGGAGGTGGGCACCACCCCGGTCGTCGGCCAGGCCTACGCCGCGCTGGGATCCCAGATCGCCGCGGTCGGCTCCGGGCTCACCGTCTCCGCCTACCAGGCCAGCACCGGCCAGCGGTTGTGGACGACCGTGCTGACCGGCTTCCCGGCCGGGTCGGCGATCACCGCGGTCCGGGTCTGGCCCGGCGTGGTCACCGCCGGGGTCGTGCCGCCAGCGCCGCCCGGGCCGTCCGCCGGTGCCGCGTCCGCTCCGGGTGGCGCCGCTCCCGGCGGTCAGACCGCGGGCGGCGAGCATGCCACCGCCCCGGGCAACGGGCAGGCTGCGGGCACACCGGCCACGAGCGGCGGGACTGCGGCGGGCCACGCACCGCCACGGGCCGAGGTCGTGCTCCGCGCCAGCACCGGGCACCGGATCCGCGCCTACCCGGCCGCCCAGTTCGGCGGTGCGGTCGCGGCCAGCCCCGCCACCACCGTCGTCGTCGGGCCCCGCGCGGTGACCAGCTACGCCAACCACACCGGCGCCGTGCGCTGGAGCCGGCCCACCGGGGCGGTCCCGCAGTCCTGGCAGGTGGACGGCGGGGAACTCTACATGGCCATGGCGGCCGGGGGATACCTCGGCTCCGCGCCGGTCACCGCGCTGCGCCGGATCAACCTCGGCACCGGCGCGCAGCACGTGGCGCGCCCGCTCGGTCCCGCCTTCCTCGGCGCGCTCAGCCTCGCCTACCGGGGCGTCGTGGTGTTCTCCTCGGCGCGGTGGGCCAGGGGCTACAGCGCCACCACGGGCCGCGAGCTGTGGCATTACCCCAGCGCGCTGCCCGACACGGTCGACGCGGTCACCGGCCGGCTGTACCTGATCTCCGGCGATACGCTGATCGGGGTGAACCCGCAGACCGGGAGCACCCAGGCCAGGGTCAGCGCGGTCTCCTCGTCCGGGCTGTACGGGGTCCGCGAGGGAGCGGTGCTCGGCATCGATCACGGTGCGCTCGGCAAGGCCTGGGGCTATGACATCGCGGCGCAGCAGGTGCTCTGGACGAGCCGGCCGCTGCCCTGGCCGCACTACTTCGTGGACCTGTCCGGCATCGGGGGAAGCGCCCCGCCGGACCAGGACGCGGTGCTCCTCGCGATCTGCGGCCAGGTGGCCGCCCAGGCGGCCGGGGCCGCCGCGCCGAGGTGCGCCCGCCCCGAGCTTGCCGTGCTCAACCGCTGACCACGGGCCCGGCCAGCGGCCGGGACCAGGCGGGCCGCGGGGAGCGTAGCGCAGGTAATTCCGTCTGCCGCGGCAGACGCATAGCCGGGGCATGTTTGCACGCCCGGCCAGGTTGCTCCTAAGGGGGGACGGGCAGACAGCTACCGGCACGAAGGAGGCTCGCCATGACAGCACGGCGCCGCCGCCATCCGCCGCAGGAAGCGCCCCAGGTGATCGTCGTCGGGGCCGGCTTCGCCGGGCTGGCGGCAGTGGCGGAACTGCACCGCGTGGGCGCGCGGGTGCTGCTCATCGACCGGAACATCTACAGCACCTTCCAGCCGCTGCTGTACCAGGTGGCGACCGGCGGGCTGAACCCGGGCGACGTGGCTTACCCGCTCCGGACGCTCGCGCGCAAAAAGGCCGCCAGGTTCCGGCCTGGGGAGCTGGCCGGCATCGATCCGCGCGGCCGCCGGATCACGCTCACCGACGGCACCGCGCTCGACTACGACTACCTGGTGCTCGGCACCGGGGTGTCGGCGGCCTACTACGGTGTGACCGGCGCGGCCGAGCACACCTTCGGCCTCTACACCCGCCACGACGCGGTCGCGCTGCGGGACCACATCATGGCCCGGCTGGAACGGCTCGACATCGAAGGCCCAGGTAACGCGGTCCACTTCACCGTGGTCGGCGGCGGGGCTACCGGCGTCGAGCTGGCCGGTGCCCTGGCCGAGTTGCGCGCGGACGCTGACGCCTTCCCCGAGGTGGACCAGGCGGACGTGCAGATCAGGCTGGTCGAGATGGCCCCGGCGCTGCTGGCGCCGTTCCATCCCAAGCTCCAGCGCTACGCCCTGGCCGAGCTGCGCCGCCGCGGTGTGGACGTGCACCTGGACACCAAGATCTCCGAGATCACCGGCGACCGGGTGATCCTGGCGAGCGGGGAGGAGCTGCCCAGCGACGTCACCGTGTGGGCGGCCGGGGTGTCCGCGCCCGCCGCCGTGCCGGCCTGGGGCCTGCCGCAGGGCCGCGGCGGCCGCATCGAGGTCGCCCCCGACCTGCGGGTCGCCGGCCAGGACCGGATCTTCGCCACCGGGGACGTCGCGCTCATCGAGGGCCAGCCGCTGCCCCAGGTCGCCCAGCCGGCCATCCAGACCGGGCGGCATGCGGGAAAGCAGATCGCGCTGCTCATGGCGGGCCGTCCCACCCGGCCGTTCCACTACCACGACAAGGGCATCATGGCGACCATCGGCCGGCGCAGCGCGGTGGTCGAGCTTGCCCACGGGGCCCGGATCCACGGCACGCTGGCCTGG
Organism: Streptosporangiaceae bacterium; assembly: GCA_036497045.1. Lineage (GTDB taxonomy): Bacteria > Actinomycetota > Actinomycetes > Streptosporangiales > Streptosporangiaceae > DASXKD01. The sequence continues at coordinate 7,221 of DASXKD010000603.1, forward strand.
CTGGCCTGGTTGGGCCTGCACCTGTTCTACCTGCTCGGCGGGCGCAACAGGCTGTCCGCCCTGCTCAACCTGTCCTACCGGTACCTGGTCTGGGGCCACGGCGGCGGCGTGATCGTCGGAGACGACCCGCCCGCGGCCATCCCCGGCGGGCCGCCGCAGGCGCTCCCCGGCGCCGCCGCGGGTTCCCGCCAAAGCGCCTCGTGAGGGCTGCTTAACTAGGACCCATGCCCGCAGCCGCCGAGAGGCCGTTCCCGTCCGCGGCCCTGCCCAGCCACCCTGTCCGTCCGCCCGAGCAGGTGGCCGCGGGACCGCTGGTGCTGCGGCGGGTGCACGCCGACGACGCGGGCGCGATCGCGATGGCGGTGGGCGCGAGCCTGGAGCACCTGCGCCCGTGGATGCCGTGGGCCACCCCGGAAGCGGCCGACCTGCGGTCCCAGCTTGTGCGGGTGGCCGAGGCCGATGAACTGTGGGAGTCGGG
>DASXKD010000604.1:0-4875 GCA_036497045.1 Streptosporangiaceae bacterium
TGGCGAGGGCACCCGGCTGTTTGACGACGTCCCCAGTCCTACCGGCTCCACCTGGTCTCCAGCACCGCCTCCAGCAACGGGACCCTCGGGCTGCGCTACCGCCGGTCGCTAGCTGCCAGGCAGCCCAACGGGGTCCGTCAAGTTAACGGTGTAACTCGATCTTGGTGTGTTACTTCCTGCCGGCGCTGAGGCGTCCGTCGAAGGTGATGTCGAAGGCGTTCAGGGCGGCTTTCCACCGGTTGCTCCAGCGGTTGCGTCCTCGGCCGGTGGGGTCGAGGCTGATGACGGTGAGGTAGAGGTGCTTGAGGGCGGCCTGCTCGGTGGGGAAGTGGCCGCGGGCCTTGACCGAGCGGCGGAACCTCGCGTTGAGGGACTCGATCGCGTTGGTCGTGCAGATGATCGTCCTGATCTCGCGGTCGAAGGCGAGGAACGGGACGAACTCGGCCCAGGCGTTCTCCCAGAGCCGGATGATCGCCGGGTACTGCTTCTCCCAGGTGCCGCTGAACTCGGCGAACGCGTCGAGGGCGGCGGCTTCGGACGCGGCGGTATAGACCGGCTTGAGATCTTTGGCGAGCTGGCCCCAGTCCTTCTTGCTGGCGTAGCGGAAGCTGTTGCGCAACAGGTGCACGACGCACGTCTGGGTGATGGCCTGCGGCCAGACCTGGCCGATCGCGTCGGGGAGGCCCTTGAGCCCGTCGCAGACGACCATGAGGACATCGGCGGTGCCGCGGTTTTTGATCTCCGAGAGGACCCGCAGCCAGTACTTGGCGCCTTCCCCGTCGCCGTGCTCCCCGGCCCACAGCCCCAGCACGTCCCGTTCGCCGTCGGCGGTGACGGCCAGCGCCACGTAGATCGGCCGGTTCGCGACCTGCCCGTCGCGGATCTTGACGTTGATCACGTCAATGAACAGCACCGCGTAAACCGCATCCAGCGGCCGGGACTGCCACTCGGCCAGGCCCTCCAGCACCCGGTCAGTGATCCTGCTGATTGTCTCCCGGGAGACCTCGACGCCATAGATCTCCGCCAGGTGGGCTTGCACCTCGCCGGTGGTCAGGCCCTTGGCGACCAGCGAGACCACCATGTCATCGACCCCGCCCAGCCGCCGCTGCCGCTTGGGCACGATCCGCGGCTCAAAGCTGGCATCCCGGTCCCGGGGCACCTCGATCTGCACCGGGCCCACATCAGTCAGCACCGTCTTCACCCGCTTGCCGTTGCGGGAGTTCCCGCTGCCGTGCCCGGCCGGATCATGCCGGGCATACCCCAGATGCGCGTCCATCTCGCCGTCCAGGGCGCTCTCCAAGACCACCTTGGTCAGCCGGCCCAGCAGCCCGCCCGGGCCGGCCAGGCTCAGCCCCTCCGCCCGGGCCCGCTCCGCCAGCTGCCGGGCCAGCGCCTCATCCACCGCATCCACCCGGCCATCCTCCGCCGCCGGCCCCGCCGGCTCCACACCGTCCGCGGCACCCGCCGGCTCCACTGTCGCTGTCATGGTGTTCCCTTCTCAGACGGCACATCCGTCCGTCCAGTCCCAGGAGTTACACCGTTATTTTTACAGTCCCATGCCGCCGAGCAGGGCAGCAAGGACCTTTCGTAATTTGGCCTGTTGGGGCGATAGAGTCCCTGAAAAGCGGAAGGTCGGCGGTTCGACCCCGCCCCTGACCACCAGGACGTCTTCACATTTCGCCAGTGTTCATGTTCACATTTGGCACTGACAGTTTGCTGCTGCCCGGTTGGGCGGGCATCTGATGGCAGATGCTGTGTCTGTGTGCCCGCGGGTTGCCTTGCCGGCCGGATCGGGGCGTGCGGGGTCGCCGTGGGTGCGGGGAGAATCTGCTGGTGAGCTGCGACGCCGGTCCTGCGGGTTATGGCGGTGCGGGGGCGAGGCTGGCGAGGGTTTTGCGGCGCCGTCTGCGGGTTCTGGGCGGGAGCCCGGCGGCGGCGCGGCGTGCGTTGGCGGCCTGGCGGGCGTCGAAGGCTGTGAGGATGCGCTGGTTGCGGACGGTGAGCAGGCAGGCCAGCCATAGTGTGAGCGGGGTCAGGCCGGTCAGGCGGCACCAGCCGCGGGCGATGCTGGTGGTGGCCGGGTCTTTGATGGTGGAGAAGGTGCGTTCTGCGCTGGTGCGGCGGGCGTAGGAGCGCCGGTGTGCCGGCGAGGGGTAGTCGTGTTTTTGCCGGGTCTTGGCGGCCACGTCCGGCGGGACGGTGATGGTCTGCTGGGTGCAGCATGCTGGCGGATGGCCAGGCGGGGTGAGGATTTCCGGGCGGTTGCGGTCCAGGGTCATGGAGGGTGGCCGGAGCGGGCAGCGGATCTTGCCCATGGCGGCGGGGCACATGATCCGGTGGTAGCCGTCGGCGTCGTCGGCGCTGATCCGGCCGAGTTTGTGTCTTGCCAGCTCGGCGGCCTGCTGGTCGTGGCTGGCGGTTTCCTCGATGGTGGCGCCGGGGGTCAGCGGGCCGAGCTGCAGCAGCGTGGCGGGTGTCTGCGGGCAGTACAGGTTCCCGTTGGCGATGATGGCGCCGTGGTGGGTGCCGCGGGGCCCGCGGTCGTGCGGGTGCAGGTCCTGGATGAGCTGGGCGCCGGCCTGGCGGAGCGGGATGGCCCAGGCGGCGGCGTCGCGGTGGGCGTAGCCGGAGTCATCGAGGATGTCGCCCAGGGGGATGCCGGCCGTGGCCATGCGGAGCAGGACGGCGGCCAGGGCCCGGGCCGGGTCGAGACGGCAGGAGGTCATCGTCATCCGGCGGGCCAGTTCGGGCACGGCCGGGCCGTGCTCTTCGCGGGTCATGGTGGCGGCGGACAGGTAGAAGCCGAAGAACATCTCGCCCCGGGGGCCGGGCAGGTTGCTGGTGCGGTGCCCCCAGGAAGCTTCGGGGTCGGCGCATCCGGTGGTGCCGTGCCGCGGCGGGCGGGACCAGGTTTCGGTGTCGGTCCAGTCCGCTGACAAGGCGGCGGAGGCGTCCTTGTGCCCGGCGGGGATGCTGGCTTCCAGCAGGTCATCGCAGGCGCGGGCGAGGTCATCGGACGGGCCGCCATCAGGATGCTGTTTCTCCAGCGCCTTCACCACGAGGCTGAAGGTGTGCTCGACCTGCCGGTAGGTGAGCTGGTGCGCGCCGGTCTTCCAGTCCTGCAGCACGCCGAGCCGGGCCTGGTCCGGCTCGGGGAGGGTGGTCAGCGCCGCGTGCACCCGGGTCAGGTGCGCGGGCCGGTCATCGGCCAGGGTTAGCTGCATGCCCAGGATTAAGGTGCGCGCGGTCAGCTGGCGGTGCCGGGCGCTGGCCGGCAGCAGCGCCTCGATCCGCGCCGCGACGCCGGAGCCATCGATGATGTCCTCCAGCATGGCGACCGGGATGTTCACCGCCTGCTCGCCCCGAGCAGCGCGACGGCGGTGGCCTCATCGGCCGGTTCCAGGGCGGCGGTGATGTCGCCGAGCCGCTGGGAGCAGGTGATCCCGGCCGCGTTCATGAATGTGGCCAGGCCGAGGATCTGCGCGACCTGGGCCAGCCAGGTCGCGCGCAGCCGGCTGGTGTCCAGCCGCGCCAGCCCCGTCCCGCCAGCCAGCGCGGAGACCAGCGGGTTCGTCAGGTTATGCCGTCCGGGATCGGTGCCGCCGGTGACCAGGGCGGTCCCGGCGAACGCCGCTGATTCCAGCAGCGGGCCGTGGTAGCGGGCCAGCACCGGCACTGTCCGGGGCCGGGCGCCGCGGACGGCCACGATGACGCCGCCGGACCGGCAGATGATGTCGGTGCCGCGGACGTGGCGCAGGTCGGCGCGGATCAGCCCGGCGCCGGCCCCGAGGCAGACCAGCCCGCAGGCGCGCATCCGCCGCGCCGCTGTCGGCTGGGCGCCGGCGAGGGCGAGGTAGCCGGCGATCTGCGCCGGGGAGTACGGGGCTCTGGCACGCTCGCGGGGCAGCGGCAGATCCGCCGGGTAGAGCTGCGGCACCACCGCCCGGGCCACAAACCGCAGGTTCGTGCGCAGCGTCCGGCGGGTCACGCCGGTCAGGCCGGGCGCGTGCGCGGTGAACCGCTCGATCACCGACGGGTGCAGCAGCACGCCGGGGACCGGTTCCAGCCCGAGCGGGATGGCCCAGCCGGCGAGCCGGCCCGCGGCCCACAGCAGGTTCTTGGCCCGCTCACAGCCGGACGGCGCAGCCCGGGCCACCACCAGCCGGGCGAACCGGGCAGCCTCCGCCGGCACCGACGACGGCTGCCATGAGGCGATGTAGCCGGCCACCCCGGCCTGCGCCGCGCTCATCGGGCCTCCCTCGGGCATCGTTCCACAGGACTATACTGTGGACAGCGCGGAGACAGCGGATCTGAGACGGTGTGTCGCATGAAAGCAAGCCCAGCCCAGCGCGCGGCCCTGGACAAGATCACCGCCGAGCTCGCCGCCACGGCAGGCCCCGCCCTGCCCGGCACCCTCACCGTCCGCGCCTACGCCTGCGGCAAACCGGCCTGCCGCTGCCACGCCGACCCACCGGCCCTGCACGGCCCCTACGCCGAATGGACCCGCAAGATCGGCGGCAAGACCACCACCCGCCGGCTCACCCCCGCCGAGCTCGCCGACTGGCAGCCCCTGTTCGACAACGCCAAGAAGATGCGCACCCTGCTCGCCGAGCTCCACGAACTCACCCTGGCAATCGTCGGCGCCAGCCAGCAGCCATAACCCAAGACCAGGACAAAACCACGTGGGCACACACCGCTTAACCTGTGGGCAAGCCCCTGGCTCAGCTCTATCAGCGCAGGTCACCGCCAAATGTGAAGACCTGACCAGGAGGTCTTCACGTTTCAGTGAGGCCTATTTTCACGTTTGGGTCTGACATTCGGGTGCAGCTGGTGGTGTGACCATGGTTGCTGCCGCGGCCCGTGCGATGTGTGGTG
>DASXKD010000605.1:0-11099 GCA_036497045.1 Streptosporangiaceae bacterium
CCCGGGGGTTCGACCGGCTGGCCGTGCACCCGCTGCTGCTCGGTGTGCTTGACCAGGTGCTTGGGCACTATCAGCTCAGCGCCCCGGTGGGCATCCGCATCGGGCCGGGGGAACGCGCCCAGGTGCTGCACCGCGACGACGCGGTCTACCCGCTGCCGCAGCCGCACCCGCCGGTGGTCGTCAACACCATGTGGCCGCTGGATCCTTTCACCGAGGAAAACGGCGCCACCAGGTACGTTCCGGGCAGCCATCAATGGGAGCCAGGGCGCCAGCCGGGCCCCGGCGATCCTGTCCTGGCCGCCACCATGTCGCCCGGCTCGGCCATGTTCTACCTCGGCAGCCTCTGGCACGGCGGCGGGGCCAACCGGACCAGCAGGCCGCGCCTCGGGGTGATCCTGGAGTACGTGGTCTCCTGGCTGCGCCCGCAGGAGAACCACTGCCTGGCCGTGCCCCGCGACATCGTCAGGCAGCTCCCGGAGCGGCTCCAGGAGCTGCTCGGCTACAACATCTACCCGCCGTTCGTCGGCTACGTCGATGGCTCGCACCCGCGGAAGGTGCTGCGCAGCCCTGAGTGACGTCGGTGGTCAGCCCTGCCCGGGCAGGAACTTGCGCAGGTAGGCGGCCGAGTCCTGATATCCGAGCGCGCGGTATGGTCCCCGGTCAGGTCAGCCGGGAAGGTTGGCCTCGATCGCGGAGACGATCGCCGGGTCCTCGGGCTCCATCAGCGGGCGGAACCGCGCGATGACCGTCCCGTCCGGGCCGACCAGGAACTTCTCAAAGTTCCACTGGATGTCCCCGGCTTGGCCTTCCGCGTCGGGCACCGCGGTCAGCTCGGTGTAGACCGGGTGCCGGCCCGGGCCGTTGACCTCGATCTTCTCGAACATCGGGAAGCTGACCCCGTAGTTGACCGAGCAGAACTCCTCGATCTCTTCCGGGGTACCCGGCTCCTGGGCGCCGAACTGGTTGCAGGGGAACCCGACCACCGCGAACCCGCGCTTGCCGTACTGGTCGTGCAGCCGCTGCAGGCCTTCGTACTGTGGGGTGAGGCCGCACTTCGACGCGACGTTCACCACCAGCAGGGTGGTTCCGGCCAGATCGCCGAGGGAGGCGTCCTGGCCGCTGAGGGTTTTGACGGCGATGTCATGCACAGTCACAGTGAATCGGCCCCTCGGGGGATTTGGGCGGGAGTCAGACGCTTCAGCCAACAGCGCCGGCCCAGTCATTATGCCCTGGTAGCCGTTTGGTATCAATGCTGCTAACGTTCTCATATCTGAGAGTAGAGGGTTCCGGCGACGCCCCCATGGCGGAGCTGAGGAGTTTCCTGGTGGGCAAGCGAGCTGTGTAAAGGTGCCACCCATGCCGAACGACCTGCTAGCGGCCGCGGCCAGCGGCGCCGGTAAGCTGCCGCCAGGTCTGCTGGCCGCGGTGGTGCCGCTGCTCGTGCTGGTCCTCGCTCTCGACGTTTACTGCCTGATCGACCTGGCCCGGGCCAAGTCCGTGCGCCACATGCCCAAGTTCGCCTGGGTGATCATCATCCTGTTCGTCAGCGCCCCGATCGGCGCGCTGGTCTATCTGTTCGTCGGCCGTGACCGCGGCCAGGATTCCGGCCGCGGTCCGGCCACGGCCAGTACCGGGGCGGGAGCCGTCGGCGCGGACGCCGGGACTGACCAGGGACCAGCCGCGCACGGGGATGCCGGGGCCGGTACAGGCACGGGCGCCGGAGCGGGCCAGGAGACGGACCGGGCAGCCGATCGGCACCCGGGCGATCAGACGCCGGCGGACTGCCGGCCGATCGTGACCACCAGCGGGCTCACCAGGGACTACGGTGGCGCCGGCTTGTTCGACGTCGACCTGGTGGTGCCGCGCGGCTCGATCTACGGGCTCGTCGGGCCGAACGGCGCGGGCAAGACGACGCTGCTATCGCTGTTGTCGGCGACCCGGCGGCCTGACCGCGGCACGATCAGCATGCACATCGGGCGCAGCCAGATCGCGGTGTGCCCGGACGTGCCCGAGTTCGACGGCTGGCTGACCGCCGCCGAGGTGACGGACCTGGCCAGATCGCTCGTCGCGCCCGCCGCGGGCAAGCAGGCGGTGGCCGCCGCGCTGGTGGCCGCGGGTCTGTCCGACTCGGCCGGCCGGCGGGTCGGCGGGTTCTCTCGCGGCATGCTCCAGCGGCTCGGGCTGGCCTGTGCCCTGGTCGGCGAGCCCGAGTTGCTGATCCTCGACGAGCCGACCTCCGCGCTGGACCCGGCTGGGCGCGCGGAGATGCTCAGCCTGGTCGCCGCGATGCGCGGGCACCGTACCGTGATCTTCTCCAGCCACATCCTGGCCGACGTGCAGCGGATCGCCGACCAGGTGGGCATCCTGCGCGATGGCCGGCTGCTCTACCAGGGGGCCACCAAGGACCTCATCGACACCTACCTGGAGCCGAGTTGGCTGGTCCGCATCGCCGGCGACCCGCACCCCGTGGCCGCCGCGCTAGGCGGCGAGCCCTGGGCGACCCGGGCCGAGCCGGTCGGTGCCGACACCATCAGGGTCGACGCCACCAGCATCGAGGCGGGCGAGCGCGGCATCCCGGCGGTGATCGCCGGTTGCGGTGCCCGTCAGGTTTCCTGCGAGCCGGTGGCCGCCGGCCTGGAATCAGCGTTCCTCGCCTTGACCGGCGCCAGTTCCTAGGAGCGAGATGGCAACCGCGACTTCACCCATGACGTCGCACGGCATGAACCTGTGGCGCCTGGAATGGCTGCGGCTGAAGCGGACCCCGCGTGCCCTCACCATGGCCGCGGTCTTCGTCTTCTTCGGGCTGCTCCAACCGATACTCACCAAATACCAGAGCCAGCTCCTCGGCCATGTCGGCAACGGGGTCCGCATCTCGTTCCCGCCCGCCACCCCGGCGGCCGGCGTCAGCGGCTACTTCGGCGAACTGGCCGGCACCGGCCTCATCGTGGTGGTTGTCATCGCCGCGGGTGCGTTCACCTTTGACGCCCATCACGGCCTGGCGATCTTCCTGCGCACCAGGGTCACCGGATTCTGGCAGCTCCTCGCGCCGCGATATACAGTCAACGCGGGCGGCGCCGGGCTCGCTTTTGTCTTGGGCGCGCTCGCCGCCTGGTACGAGACCTCGCTGCTGATCGGCGCGCCCGCCGCGGCGGGGATGCTCGCGGCGATGTTGTGTGGCGCCGTCTACCTCGGCTACGCCGTCGCGGTGACCGCCTTCGCGGCGACCCTGGTCCGCAGCACGCTAGCGACCGCCGGCATCGCGCTCGCCGGCCTGTTCGCACTGCCGATCGCGGGCGTCTACCGCCCCATCGCCGACTGGCTGCCCAGCGCCCTGACGGACGCGCCGGCCGCGCTGCTGTCCGGCACGCACCACCTTTCGCACTACCTGCCAGCGTTCGCGGTGACCGTCGTGGCAGGCGGGGCAGCGCTGGCCGCGGCGGTGTTCCGGCTGCGGGCCAGGGAGATCTGACGGGCGCGCGCTACGCCGGGCCTCCGCCGCAAGTTTCATGGCCGCCGCGGTGGCGGCGGGCTGGGCACAGCGCTCAGGGCAGCAGGACGATCTTGCCGCGGATGTGGCCCTGTGCGAGCAGCCGGTAAGCGTCCCGCACCTGATCCAGCGGGAAGGTCGCGGCCACCGGGATCTCCAGTTCGCCGGCCGCGATCAGCCCGGCCAGCTCGGCAAGCACCGCGGTGCTCGCACCGGCGGCGTTGCCCTCGGCCTTGACCCCGTACTGCTTCACCGCGTCGAAGCGGACGATCGTGTCGACGCGGGACGGCTCGACGCCGAGGTCAAGAGCGAGCCGCACGTAGTCCGCACCGAACGTGTCGATGAACGCGTCGACCTTTGCCGCGGCCTGGCGGATCCGGTCGGCGACACCGTCGCCGTAGCTGACCGGAATCGCCCCGTGCCCGGCCAGCCATTCGTAATTGGCGGGGCTGGCCAGGCCGATCACGGTAGCGCCGGCGCGCCTGGCGAGCTGGACAGTGACCGAGCCGACGCCGCCCGCCGCCCCGGAGACCACGACCGTGTCCCCCGTGGTCAGCGCCACGGCTCGCACGGCCGCGTAGGCCGTGGCCCCCACCACGAACAGCGCGCCCGCGGCCTCCCACGGCACGCCGGCCGGCCTGGCGGTCAGGTTGCCCGCCTCGACAAGCACATACTCCGCCTGGCTGGCCCGGTTGTCGGTGAATCCGATGACCTCGTCCTCCTCGGCGACCCCGGTCACGCCCGGGCCGGTCCGCGCTACGATCCCGGCCAGGTCGCTGCCCTGCCCCGATGGGAATGTGGAGGGCCACCGGAAATGCAGCAGGCCCTCGCGGATCTTGGCTTCACCCGGGTTGATGCCGGCGGCCTTGACACGTACCAGCACCTGCCCGGGACCCGGCTCCGGTATGGGCACCTCGACCACGTGGAGGACCTCGACCCCGCCGTACTCGTCGAATCGCACCGCTTTCGGCATGACACCTTCCGTTCTCTCCACTGGCCTCGCGCCGGGCACTGACCCGGCCTCGCGCACCTGGCAGAAACTGCCGGGCACTGGTGACCACCGGCCCCGGCGGGGCATTCCGTAGCTGGCGCTCCGTCAGCCGGTTGCCGATGTGCTCGCAGTCGGGGTGGGCGACGGTGTGGCCGTCGGGGACGCGGATGTCGGCGCGACGGTTGGCTGTGGCGTCGCGGTCTGGTGCGGCGTCGCGGTCTGGTGCGGGGATGCCGTCGCCGACGGGCTCGGTGAGCGGTGGTGCGGCGTCCGCCGCGGGGGTGTCGGCGTGGGGGAGGGACTCGGCGTCGGCGAGGCGCTCTGCTGCGCGCTTCCCGGGCTTTCCCCCGCGGCGCTGGGTGCCGGTGGCTTGACCCACAGGTACAGCACGAGCGTGCCAAGGAAGATGGCCACAAGCACCCAGGTGGAGGTCCGTAGCCGTCCCATCAGCCGCTCCCGTTGGACTCGGCGCCCTCCAGCGTGGGCGGCGGCAGGTGGATGCCCGCACGCAGCAGGCCGGCCGCGATCCGGGCACGCAGCGCCCGGCCGACGTCGAACTGCTTGCCGGGGAGCGTCCGCGCGACCACGCGGACCTGGAACTGGGTCACGTCGATACTCTGCACGCCCATCACGGCCGGCGGGTCCAGCAGCAACGGGCTCAACTCCGGGTCCGCGTAGGCCTCTTCGCCGATCTGCCGGAGCAGTTCGCTGACCTGGTTGACGTCCACGGTGGCGGGCACCGGCACGTCGAGCACGGCCCGTGCCCAGTCGCGGGACATGTTGGTCACCTGGCCGATCTGGCCATTGGGGGTGATGACCACCTCGCCGTCGGCGGTCCGCACCGTGGTGACCCGCAGCGTGACGTCCTCGACGGTACCCATGGCCGAGTTCGACACGGCCGGCACGCCCAGGCGCACGAGGTCGCCGAACCCGTACTGCCGCTCGGTGATGATGAAGAACCCGGCAAGGATGTCCTGCACGATGCGCTGCGCGCCGAAGCCGAGTGCCACGGCGGCCACCGCGGCCGGGGCGACCAGGCTCGTCAGCGGGATGCCGAGGCGCTCAGCGACCGCGATCCCGGTGGCGCAGTAGATGACCACCAGGGTGGCCCAGGTGATCACCTGGGCCAGCGCGTGCCGGTGTTTCGCCGCTTCCGAGCGGACCAGGGCGTCGGTCTCGCGGGCGTTGGCGTCGATCCGTCTGGTGATCCTTTCGCCGAGCCAGGACACGAACCGGGTCAGCAGAATCGTCCCGACCACGAGCAGCACGATCTCGAGCCCGCTGCCGCGCGCCCAGGTGCTGATCTCGTGAAGTGCCATCACAACCAGCAAACATAGCCGCCGGGCGGCACTCGCCTGGCGCTGATGACTGGGCCGTGGCGGGGCCCGGGCCAAGGCTTGGGGAGCTATCGTGCCGGTCGCAGCGCCCAGGACCGCAAGTGGTGATAGCCCCGCACGGCAGCCGGGCGCCTGGCCTGGAGCCGGTAGTTCCCCGCCGTGCGCAGCGCCCCGGCGAGTTCCGCGTCCACCAGTGCGGTACCCGGCCTGGCCAGCGACGTCAGCCGGGCCGCCAGGTTGACCACCGGCCCGTATACGTCGCCGAACCTGGTCAGCACCCGGCCCGCCGCCATGCCGACGCGCAGCGCGGGCAGGCCCTGCTCGGGCCGGCCGGGGCTGGTCAGCCGAAGCGCGATCTCGGCCGCGTCGGCCGGCTGGTCTGTGACGAACAGCACCTCGTCTCCGACCATCTTCACCACCCGCCCGTGGTTGCTGACCACGGCCTCGGAGGTGTCCTCCTCGAACGTTTCCAGCAGGGCCGCCAGGTCCTCGATGGCCGCGTGCCTGGCCGTCCTGGTGAACCCGACGATGTCGGCGAACCCGACCGTCATGGTTGCTGCGGACAGCTCACCCGGCGGCGCCAGCAGGATGCGCTCGTACGCCGCGGCGAGATGCCGCCGCCACACGTAGGACTGCAGGTGCTCGATCACGGGCAGCAGCGTGTCGGCCATGTCGGCGGCGGCCGCCCGCCCCGCCCCGCTGGGGGCCAGCACGTCGGCGCGGGCCATGACCTCCCTGGCCTGCCACTCCGCCAGCCGGGAGAGCGTCTGCCCCATCACCCTGGCGTGCGGCACCTCGTCCTCAAGCGCCATCGTGCCGCTGGCCACCAGGGCGGCCCAGGTCCGCAGTGCCTCGATGTCACCGTCGGTGAACACGGCCTCGTCATCGCCCACCTCGGCGAAGCCCATGGCCATCCAGAGCCGCTGCGCCCGGTCGCGATCCACGCCGGTGACCTCGCTGACCTGGACCCTGTTGTACCGGCGCGGGCCGCCGAGCAGCGTCTCCTCGATCCGCCCGGCAGGCGTCTTTGTGTCCATCGGTTCCCCGGCCGGGTGGCCTAGCCGACGGTGTGCACGATCAGCACGTCACACGGTGACCGCCGGGACACGGCCGCCGGCACCGACCCGAGCAGCCGCCCGGCGAGCGTGTTCAACCCGCGGTTGCCGACCACCAGAAGATCAGCCTGATGCTCTTCCAGCGCGCTGACCAGTGATTTCACCGGCTCACCCGTGACAGCTACACGCTCGACCTTGCCCGCGCCGCGGGCGGCGGCGCGTTCCGCTGCGGTCCTCAGGGTTTCCTCGGCCGGGGCCGAGCCGACCACCGAGAATGCCTCGTCCCCGAGCACGTCCCCGGCCGCCGCCACCTCGCGCGGGGTGGCGGGCCTATAGGCGCACATGATGACGAGCCTTGCCGTGGTGTCCCGGGCGATCTCGGCGGCCCGGTCCACCGCGCGGTAGGAGGAGTCTGATCCGTCCGTGCCGACCAGCACGGTCTGGTAGGCGCCCATCCGGCCTCCCTCCGGGCCAGTGCTCGCGCCCAAGCCTGGCGCGACTCCTACCCGAGAGTAACGTGTCGCGGCGGTCGGCTAACGGCCAACCCCAGCGATGTGCTGCCGACCCATGAGCCGCTCCAACCACGAGCGCGTGAAGGACCCTGATCATGGAGGGCCCGGATACGGCCGCGCCGGGACGGGACGGTGGCGGCCGGCTTGGCGGTGCCTCGTCAGGTGATGCCGGAGGCGATCATCGAGTCGAAGGCGCTGAGCACATCGGGGTCACCGGAACGCTCGACTGGCATCAGGGACGGGCGGCGCCAGAGCCAGCAGTCGAGGTCGGCAGCGTTGCCGCAGACGCTGGCGGCAGTCCCGGTGCCCGGGGCGCTGGTGACCTGGATGCCGGGCTGGTCGTACCGGGCGGGGCTGCGGTGACGCCTGCGGGGTCACAACGCCGTTTGCGAAGTGCCGCTCAGCGCGGCGAGGACGCGGCGGGCCGGGGCTGGCAGCTCGCGGCGAGGCGCACGTGCATGGCGCCCCCGGCTCGCGGCGCGGGCGGGAGCGCTCGGCTGGGCCTGGCCCCGGCGAGAGGGCCATGCAACGGCCAGGTAGTAGTAGCTTGCTGGGCGCATCGTGATCTCCAGGCTGTTGCTCTGCGTCGGTGTCTTCCGTCCGCCAGGTCCGGCCAGGCGGTCACAGCCAGGCTTGGCCACGACGGTTGAGCGGCGGTTGAGGATCACTTGAGGTAGCGGCGTTTGCCGGTGCGCCGCGGCGAAGATCCCGCCCCCGCTGCCCTCAGGACCGGACGTGACGGTCTTCCGCCATCGGCCCCCCGCAAGTCAGCCGGAGATGAATGCGCGAGCTGCCATCCGGCGAAGAGGCGCCGCTGGCACTGGCAGGCCCTTTTGCAGCCAGGCCATCGTTTGGGCGTGCTTGCCGCGGAACCGCCCGGACTTGCGAACGCCTGTTTTCGGTGCTTTAGCCGGCTAGCTTTTGATACCGGCTTAATCTCCCGGGGGCTACGACATGCACCTGCTCGAATGCGAGGCAACACTGCAGGCCGGCCCGGCCGCGGTGTGGGCTGTGTGGACCGACGTGGCCCGCTGGCCGGAGTGGGATGTCAGCAAGGAGATCGCGCGGCTGGATGGCCCGTTCGAGCCGGGTGTGTCCGGCTGGGCCAAGCAGCGCGGCAACTTGGGCGGCACCTTCACGATTACGGCGGTCGAGGCCGGGCGGCGCTGGGTGAGCGAATGCCCGGTGCCGCTGGGCAAGGTGGTCTTCGACCATCTGCTTGAGCCGGTCGCCAAGGGCCGTGTCCGCGTGGTCAAGAGGGTCGAGGTGGAGGGCGGCATCGCGCCTCTGCTCCGGTTGTTCGTCCCGAGGATGCGCCGTGATATCGCCGAGTCGCTGGCCGCCTTGGGGCGACTGGCGGCCGCGACGCCCCTGGCCACGTAAGCCGCGCGCTTCTCGGCAGGCCTCGCCGGCGCCCAGCCGCCGCGCCGGTCAAGACTGGATGAAGGCCAGCAGGTCAGCGTTGATCGTCTCGGCCTGGGTGGTCGGCATGCCGTGCGGGAATCCTTGGTAGGTCTTCAGCGTTCCGTTCTGCACGAGCCGCGCGGAGAGCGGTCCGGAATCGGCGTAGGGAACGATCTGGTCGTCGTCGCCGTGCATCACCAGGACCGGCACCGTGATCTTCTTGAGGTCCTCGGTGAAGTCGGTCTGGGAGAAGGCAACGATGCCGTCGTAGTGTGCCTTCGCTCCGCCCATCATTCCCTGGCGCCACCAGTTCTCGATGATCGCTTCTGAGGACTCCACGCCGGGCCGGTTGAAGCCGTAGAAGGGGCCTGACGGCAGGGCACGGTAGAACTCGGACCGGCTGGCGGCCAGCTGGGCCTGGAGGTCGTCGAAGACGCTCTTCGGCAGGCCGCCGGGGTTGGCGTCGGTCTGCACCATGAGCGGCGGCACCGCACTGATCAGTACCGCTTTGGCCACGCGGCTTTCCCCGTGCCGGGCGAGGTAGTGCACGACTTCGCCGCCACCGGTGGAGTGCCCGACGTGGACGGCGTCCCGGAGATCGAGGTGGGCAGTCACCGCGGCCAGGTCGTCGGCATAGTGGTCCATGTCGTGACCGTCGCTGGTCTGCGTGGAGCGTCCGTGCCCGCGCCGGTCATGAGCGATGACCCGGTAGCCGTGCTGCAGGAAGAACAGCATCTGGGTGTCCCAGTCGTCGGCCGAGAGCGGCCAGCCGTGGCTGAAGACGATCGGCTGGCCCGAGCCCCAGTCCTTGTAGAAGATCTCCGTGCCGTCGGTCGTCGTGATCGTGCCCATGCGCTGCCTCCGTTGGTCTGGCGCCGACGCCAAAACGTCCGCACTGCCAGGCTAATCATCTTTTTGTTAGCACTCCAGGCCATCTGGCTGCCGCCGCGATGAACCCGCGGGACCGGCATCCGATCTGGAACGTGACGGGCCGTGCGGCTCACGCCGCCGCAACGAAATGACCGAACGAGGGCAGATGCAAGACCAGAGGTGACCGCTCACCGGGAGCCAGAGGATCATGGAGCCGCGGCGGCCAGTCGCAGGACCACGATGAGGGAGCCACATGCCTGGACCGTTCATCTTCATCGCCACCAACCGGCTCAGGGACGGCAGATTCGGCGCCGAACAGCAACGCGTCCCGGGGCTGTCCCGTTTCATCGAGGCGAATGAGCCGCGGCTAATCGCGTTCAACGAGTACGTCAATGAGGACCACAGCGAGGTCACAGTTGTCCAGGTCCATCCGGATGCCGCATCCCTGGAATTCCATATGGGCATCATCGGTGACCGGGCCCGGGAAGCCTACGCCCAGACGCTGCAGGCCACCACAGGCATCCAGGTCTTCGGAACGCCGACCGAAAACATCCTGCGAATGCTCCGCCAGCAGGCCGGCTCGGGAGTCCCGCTGAGCATCTACCCTCATCACCTAGGCGGGTTCACGCGCACACCGGCAGGTTAAGCCGCATAAAAATAGCCGCCTCACGCGGCGCTGGGCCCGCTAAACCCAGGCCTGGAAGCTACGGGACGATGACCAGAGGCACCGGCGAGTGACGTGCCAGGCTGACAGCGACCGAACCGACAACCCGGTGGGTGGCGTGTGACGAACTCCCCACCACGATCGCCACGGTGTTGCCGGCGCCGGCAACACCGATGGCTGTGGCTACCGCGATCAGTTCCTCGGGGACGATGCCCTGATGCCGCTCGAACCCCCAGGCCGTCGCGCCGTCGCGCAGTTGCTCGGCGGCCGCGGCGCGCAACTGCTGCTCGATCTCGTCGAAATCGGACTCGATCTCGGCTATGGCGCCCGGTGACAGCATGGCGAGGCTGGAAAGGTGGGCCACATAGACGACGTGGATGCGGCCGGTCCGGCTCTGCAGCAAGCGGACCGCGGCGTCGAGCGCCCGGGTGGCTGGCGGCGAGCCGTCATATCCGACGACAAGATGGAAGGGCCCAGTGGGCGGCGTGGCAGTGGTCACGATGGTCAACATTAGTTCCCGGGCAGGCGCCGTGGCGGCCGATCCCGGCTCGGGAGCGCTCGCGGCGACCGCGGTCCTGCGCACCAGGCACCCCTCGGCCTGGCCAAGACGAGGCTGGCCGCCGGTGCCGACAGGGGAACGGGCCTGGGGTCAGTGCCCGGGTTCGTATTTGAAGGAGAGCTGAAGCTTGGTCCGGTAGGTGACCGCGCCGTCCTCGTCCAGGTGAATGTCTTGCTTGACGACCTCGGCCACCCGAAGATCGCGCAGCGTCCCGGCCGCG
>DASXKD010000606.1:0-5423 GCA_036497045.1 Streptosporangiaceae bacterium
TTCCTAACGTGCATCAGGCTTCAATTAGGCGGGTCGGTGCGCGCTTATTTGGCCGCTAATCACGCCGTCAGCGTTCCTACCATCACGGGCTTCTACGGCACGATGGCGAGCCGACCTGCATATTTATACGGGTCATCCCTGTACCGAGAACACTCGCACATGCCGCGAGGTGTGCGTGTGGGACTGTCCTGATTTGGAGGACCTGGCACGCCACCGCGGACGTCGTCGCAGCTAAGCGGCCATCTCGCGGCCGGTACCGCCAGCACCAGTTCCACCGTTGGCCGGACACTCCCGTGCGTGTAGGTATGCATAGGGCAAGGCCACCCGGCGCCCGCGGCGTCCCGTGGGCAAGAGCATTGATCTGGCAGGTTCGTTCGTTATGCGCCGCGATGCGGCGGTCAGCGGTCGTGTTCGGCTTGCCGTCGTCCCGCTCTGGGCCGTCGGGAAGCTGCCCAGCCCGCGAGCGACGGTTCCCGCGTTCCCATACGTGGTTGTGCCCGCTAGATTCCGTTTAGGCGGGACTGCGGGTAGCGGCTGTCCGGCATCGGGTCAGCACAGGGGGATGGCGATGACACCAATGGCGGCAAGCGGCAGTCCGGGTGCCTGGGATCACTGGCGGGGCGGAAGGTCCCTGGGATCAAGACGGCGTGCCGGGCGCTTGCTGCGCGCGAGCGACTGGCTGCGGGCCGGTGCCGTGCTGGCCGGGCTGGTAGTGCTGGCGCCGCAGCGCCGACGAGCGCACAGGCCCTGACCTGGTCGGTGGTGCCCAGCCCAGGGCCAGGGTCTGGCAACATGCTCAACGGCGTGCCGCGTGTCTCGGCCACCGCGTGCACGGCCGCAGGCTTCTACGCCACGGGCGGCGTTGCGAGGACCCTGATCGAAGTCGTGGAACGGCGCCCGCTGGTCGGTGATGCCCCAGCCCCAGCCGCGGCTCAGATAGTTACCTCCAGAGCGTGTCCTGCGCGGCGGCGGCGTGCACGGCCACGGGCTACTCCACCATAGGCGGCACTGACGGGCCGGAAAGGACGCTGGCCAAGTCGTGGGACGGCACCCCGCTGGTCGGTGGTGCCCGCCCCCAGTCCGGGTCTGGCGACAATGACGTCCTGGAGAGCGTGTCGTGTATCTCGGCCACCGCGTGCACGGCCGCCGGCTCCTCCATCGTTGGCCGGGCCCTGACCCTGATCGAGTCCTGGAACGGCACCCGCTGGTCGGTAGTGCCCAGCCCCGGCCGCGGGAACGCCAATTACCTCAACGGCGTGTCCTGCGGCTCGGCGACCGCGTGCACGGCCACCGGATACACCGATAACCGCCGCCAAGGCATCAGGACCCTCGTCGAGTCCGGGACAGCCAGCAGGTAAGCCACAACCACCATGCCGCCTCCCTACCGCCCGGCCCGATTAAGCGGACCCGGCGGCCCGCCGCGGGGCGGGCGGGCCGAAGCATGATGCCCGCGAGGGAGCGTAAATCACCGTGAACGATTGTCCTGGCGGCGCGCAGCGGGCACTGGCCATGAGGTAATACCAGGAACGGCAGGTTCGGCCGCCGGGCCGCTCGGGAAGACTTGATCACGCCGGAGCCCTTCCGGCGGAATCGAGGAAGACCGATGAATGCGTCTTTGCTCGCGGTCCTCAACGACGCCGAGCGGCTGCTGGTCGCCGAGACCGAGCGGGACCAGCTCGCCGCGCTTGACGAGGACGCGGCCATCGAGCTGGAAGCCCGGATCAGGCGAGCCCGCAACAAATACGTCAGCCAGTACCGCCGGGGCGCCAGCGCCGCCGTGGCCGACAAGGGCGGGCGCGGCAAGGCTCGGCCGCAGAATACGCGGGCACGCATGAAGGCCGAGGCGTTCGAGGAGGCCTTGTCCCGAGTGAGCCGCCGGGTCGCGGTCCTGGCCCGGCAGGCGGCGGCGGAACTGCGGGCAGAACGGCTTGCGGCAGCCCGGGCCGTCAAGCAGGGCCGCGGGCCCGGCGGGCAGGCCGCACCGCCCGGCGCGAGCCCGATCGGCTCCGCCACCGGCGCACAAGACGCTGCCGCTGGCGCCCTCCGCTCACCCAGGACCGAGAAGCAGCGCGCAGGCACCCTTGCCATGGGCGCCCGCCGCCAGGCCAAGCGCGATAGCCGATAGCCAGCTATCAACCGTCGCCCCCAACCGACGGCGTGAGACGGCGAAACCTTCGCATTGTCCGGGCCGTGAACCAAGAACGCCGACCGACCCGAAGGCGACGGCTTCGACGTCGACCAATGCCACACATCGGCCACCGCCCCTTGTTAGCGGTCCGCGACACCTCAGTTTCGATCCCACGATCGGGTGGTTACCGTGCATAAACATCCATCACCGCCGTACACGGACACATACTCATCTGCCGCCGACCGGGCGCTGATTTGCCCACCGCGCAGGGTATCTGCGCGGTAGGTCAGCGCCCCTTGCCTGCGGCGTGATACTGCTCGGCGACGCTGGCTGGGATGCGGCCGCGCTCACTGACCACCAGGCCGTGCTCCTTCGCCCACGCCCGGATATCGCCCGAGCGCTGCCGACTGGACGCAGTCCGCCCGGCCCCGCGGCCCTGCGCCCGCCCGGCTTTGCGTGCGTGCTCGATATAGGGCGTGAGCACCTTGCCGAATGCGGCGGCGTTCTTGGCGCTCAGGTCGATCTCATAGCCGGTGCCATCCACGGCGAACCGCACGGTCTCATCCGCCGGGCCGCCGGTCAGATCGTCTTCCAGCGCGACCGTCGCTTTCTGGGCCATCGTTGCCTCCCCTGCGGCGACACTGCCTGCACCCTAGCCAGGCCGCTGTTCGCCACCCAACCGCAACGCCGCAGACTGGCATGCGACCTCCCCGATGACCAACGGGCCAGGGCCCCGCGAGCCTCGCGTGGCCAGTTGTTGCCGGCCCACCAGCGCACCACGCTCAGTCATCGATCTTCGCGGCGCCGCGCGCAAGTATCCGCCTGATTGGCGCCAGCCCCGGCCGGTCGGCGGTGCTGTCTATGCCGCACCGAATAGACACTATGTGTGTCCTCGTTTGGTCGTCGGTCGCTGAACCGCGGATGTGGACCGGTGGCGGGGTGAGTGCTGGCGGTAGCAAGTTCTGCGGGTCATCAGCTAGTGCGGGGTCTGCTGCCAGCGAAATCAAAGTTCGCGGGCGGCTGCCGGTTCGTAGGATGAGCTATGGCCGAGCGCGCGAGAGTTTACCCGTTGCGGCAAGATCCGCTGTCGGTAGCGCGGTCTCAGAAGCCATGGCCTGCCGAACCGCTGTGGCGGGAGGTGCTTGGTCAGCGGCTGCGTGCGCTTCGCCTGGGGCAGCGGGAAACATTGTCGCAGACGGCGGGCCGGGCGGGCATCTCGCCGCAGTACCTTTCCGAGGTCGAGCGCGGGCGCAAGGAACCGTCGAGCGAGATGATCGCGGCGCTGGCGGGAGCGCTGGGGACCACGCTCATCGGGCTGACCGAGCAGGTGGCCGGCGAATTGCGCCGCCAGCAAGGCGTCGGCGCCTCGCGCGCCTCCGGCCCGGTGATGCTCGCTCTGGCGGCGTGAGGCGCGGATCAGGCGGCTGAGGAGCCGGCCCCGCTGGCGTTCGCCAGCCGCTGCCCTAGCACCTGGTCGACAATCCCGTACTCCAGCGCCGCCTGCGCCGTGAGGACCCGGTCGCGGTCGGTGTCGGCCCGCAGCGCCTGCACGGACTGGCCGGTGTGCGCGGAGAGGACCGCCTCGATCTCGGCGCGCATTCGCACGACTTCATCGGCTTGCAGGATCAGGTCCGGGATCGCCCCCTGGCCGCGTCCGGCCGGCTGGTGCAGCACTACCCGTGCGTGCGGAAGCACGGCGCGCCGGCCAGCGGTTCCGGCTGCGAGCAGCACGGCACCGACGCCGATCGCCTGTCCCACGCAGGTGGTGGCGACCGGCGCCTGGATGTACTGCATGCTGTCGTATACCGCGAGCATGGACGGCAGATCGCCGCCCTCGCAGTTGATGTACAGGTTGATCTCCTGCTCAGGGCTTTCCGCCTCGAGATGCAGCAGCTGGGCGATGAGTGTGTTGGCGACGCCGGGATCGATCGCGGTGCCAAGGTAGACGATCCGCTCGGTGAGCAGATGCGAGTACACGTCCATGATCCGCTCGCCGCGGGAATGCTGGGCGATGACGTTCGGGATGGGGTAGCTGCTCATGATTCACCCGTCAGTCCGATCCGGTGTTTTCTTACCGGCATGACCTGGCCGAACGAGCCGACGATCTCGTCGATGAAGCCGTAGTCCCTGGCCTCGGCGGCCGTGTACCAGTGGTCATGCAGAGAGTCGTCAAAGATCCGCTCGACCGGCTGGCCGGTGTCCTCCGCGATAAGGCCGAGCACGGTATCCACCATGTGCCGCAGATCGTTGGCCTGGACCTCGATGTCGGCGGCGCTGCCGCCGATCCCCGCCGAGCCCCGGTGCATGAGGATCCGGGCATGCGGCAACGCGAATCGCTTGCCCTTGGCGCCGGCCGAGAGCAGGAACTGCCCGGCGCTGCAGGCAAGCCCGAGCACCAAGGTCGACACGTCGCACGGCACAAGCCGCATGACATCGCGGATCGCGAGCATGGCCGGCACGGATCCCCCGGGTGAGTGGATCCACAGGGCGACGTCGGCGGCGGGATCCTGCGCTGCGAGCGTCAGCAGCTGCGTCGCGAGCAGCGTTCCGTTGTCGTCGTCGAGTACCCCGTCGAGCACGAGTATCCGCTGGTGCAGCATTTGATCCCGCACGCGCTCACTAAACAGAGGATTCTTCTCGTCGTCAGCCATACTGCCAGCCTGCGGCAGCGCCGCCCCGAAATGTGCCACACGCTGCCGTGGGCAGATCCGCCCACAGCAGCGCGGCATCAAGGCAATCACCCAGGCAACCTGCCTGCGGGCGTTCGCACGGACAGCATCCATGCCAGCCCGCGCCGAGTCGGCGACTTGTATAGCACACCACGCAGCTTCGGCGTCACATTTCGTTATTAGCGCTGCTTCTAGCACACGCGCGCAGTCCCGCCTGATTGGCCGCTCTACCGTCCAATGACCGCTTCAAACTGCGTCCCGAAATGGTGTTATGACGCTGGGTGGTGGTGCTGGGCCAGGTCCTTGGCTCGGACCCCCGGCGGGTGCCGAATACCGGACTGCCTGTGGCGGTGGCGAACAATGGCATCGATGCAGGCCAGCACATGGACCCCGTGGCCCGAGCAATCTCTTGCTCATCCGGTCAGCCCGCCGCTCCGGCCGGGTACCCGACGGCCCAGGGCGGCCGCTATCGCAACGCGCCGATGAGCGCGCCGCCTGTGCCGGCGATCAGTATCCCGGCCGTGGCGAGTTTCGCCGCTCGCGAGCCTGGCGGCGGCAACTTGAACAGCCAGATGCCGATGCTGGCGTTGACGAGCAGGCTGAGCTGGGCGATGGTGAAGCCGACG
>DASXKD010000607.1:0-1684 GCA_036497045.1 Streptosporangiaceae bacterium
TGGTACGAGTCAGCATCAGTGCCCGCCTCCCCCGTTGCTGCCTGCCCCCGGCGTCGGCGTGTTCTTGGGCGGCTTGACCGGGGCGATGACCGTCGTGCCCGGGGCCGCGGCCAGGGACAGGTAGGCGTTGAGGTAGTCGCCCTTGATGTCCTTGAGCACCTGGTCGGTGAACGGATAGGTGAGCAGCACCTGCAGGGCCAGCGGGAGGCTCTGCCCGGCATCGGCCAGCGCGGTCAAGGTTGGCGCGAGCGCGCGCAGGTTGGCGGCGAAGTTGGCCTCGCTGGCATTGATCGTGTGCACCGCGATGCCGCTGAGCCGGTGCAGCGCGTTGAGCATGGTGACCAGTTGCGTGCGCTGCTCGTCCAGCACATGGAGGCCGGGGGTGATGTGGTCGAGCACGTGGCCGATCTGCCGGTTGTGAGCGGCCAGGGTGGCCGACAGCGCGTCCAGCCCGTCCAGCGCGCTGATGATGTCTTTGCGGTGGTCGTTGAGGTTGCCGATCAGCGTGCCGAGCCGGCCGAACAGCGAGCGGATCTGTGGCTCGTTGCCCGCCAGCGCGGCGTTGAGCTCGGTGGTGATCACGTGCAGCTGGGCCAGCCCGCCGTCGTTGAGCAGCAGCGACAGCGCGCCGAAGACCTCTTCTACGGTGGCGTTGGTGGTGGTGCTGCCCAGCGGGATCACTGAGCCGTTGTGCAGTCGGCCCACCGGCGGCATGCCCGGCGGCGCGGACAGCCCCACGTACTGCTCGCCGAGCAGGCTGGCCTGCTGCACCTGTGCCACCGCGTTGCCCGGCAGGTGCACGTTGCCGTTGATCAGCATGGTCACGCGCGCGGTCCAGCTGTGCGGCGGCAGGTAGATTTTGGTCACCCGGCCGACCGAGACGTCGTTCACCTTCACCGAGGACTGGGGCACCAGGTCGACCACGTTGCTGAACTCCGCGGTCACCTGGTAGGGGTGCGGGCCCAGGTCGGCGCCGCCGGGCAGCGAGATGCTGTAGATCCCGTTGAACCCCCCCGAACTGCACCCCGCGACGCACACGGCGGTCAGGGCGGCGAGCACGCCGGCGGCCAGCGCCGGGACACGGGCGTACCGCGGGAACCGGCCAGCCCCGGGGTTGCGTACGGCAGCGAAAAGCATCAGCGGCCTCCTGCCTGCACGGCCTCGGGTGTGCCGTACAAGCCCACAGCGGGCAGTGGCAGCGGCGGGACCGCACGCAGCGCCGAGGGGAACAGCGGCACCGCGCCGGCCGGCCCGCTGCCGCCCGTGCCCGTGCCGCCCGCCGTGATCGCGCTCAGGTCGTGTGCACCTGGTCCCATGCTCAGCTCGTTCAGGTCGCCGCGGCCGTCCAGCGTGTGGTTCGTCGCGTCGTAGGCGTTGACCACGTTGTCCACGGCCAGCGGGATGGTGTTCACGGCCTCAGACAACGATGCCTTCTCGTCGGCGAGGATCTTGGTGATCGCCGCCAGCTTGGCGACGTTGGTCTTGATCAGGCCCCGGTTGTTCGCGATGAATCCCTGCACCTGGCCGAGCGCGATGGACAAATCGTGCAGGGCTGCGCCCAGATTCTGCCGGTCGCTGGCCAGGAAGCCGAACACGTCGGCGAGTTGCTGCTCGGCCAGCCGCACCTGCCCGTCGTTGGCCTTCAACATCGAGGTGAACCGCTGCAGGTAGGTGATGGTGGCGA
>DASXKD010000608.1:0-1845 GCA_036497045.1 Streptosporangiaceae bacterium
TCGTCGAGCAGGCGCCCGGCGATCGCCCGGATGGCCGGCTCGAGCGCGGCGACCCGGGCGGGCGTAAAGGCCCGGGACACCAGCCGCCGCAGCCGGGTGTGGTCCGGCGGGTCGACGTTGAGCATGTGCCGCGAGAACTCCGGCCCCGGCAGGCCCTCGGCCACGACGTCGCCGCCACCCCGCAGCGCGGCGAGCATGTCCTTGGACATACGCGGGTCATTGAGCGCCTGGCGGGCCGCGTCGTAGCCGAGCACGACCCAGGCCGGGTGACCGTCGGCCAGCCGCACCTTCTGCACCGGGCACCGCGCCCGGGCCGCGGCGAAGTGACCGAACGGGTCGTCGCGGATCGCCGGCGCCCAGCCGCCCCAGGTGGCCAGGGTGCCGGCCGTGGTGTCAGCCATTGCCGGCCTCGGGACGGTAGCCCGTGCAGACCAGGTCGAGCCGGGCGATCCGGCCATCCTCGCCGGCGTCGGCGTAGGCCTGCTGTTCGACGGTGAACCAGCCGGGGCCGAGCCGCTCGGCCCGCAGCCGCAGCCGCCAGCGCAGTTGCAGGCGGCCGCCCACATCGCCGAGGGTGGCCTCGACGAGCTCGAAGTCCTCGGTGTCGCCGAACCAGCGCGCGAACTGGCCGGCGATCGCTTCGCCGCCGGTCCATTCCCGCAGGCCCCGCGGCAGCAGGGCGCGGAGCCGGGCGTCAGCGGCGAGCGCGCCGCCAAGCGCGGCGAAGTCCTGATCAGCCAGGCCCTGAACGAACGCGGCGGCTAGGGCGGGCCGCGGCGCCGCGGTAGCCGCGCCGACTGGTGTTGTCGTCATGGATCCGTTGTACGGATCCGCGGCCGGGAGCGAATCGGGTAACTACCCGATGTTTCTGTCAGGTTCCGGAGTCGCCGCCATCCCGAGCAGGCCGTGCCGCATGGCGAACAGGGCGGCCCCGGTCCGGGTCTTTACCCCCAGCTTGGCGTAGATGTGCTCCAGGTGGGAGGACACCGTCTTGCGGCTGACGTGCAGCTCGGCGGCGATCTCCGGGTTGGACCGGCCCTGGCCGAGCAGCACGAGCACCTCGGCCTCGCGGGCCGTCAGCCCGGACGGCAGGCCGGCCCGGCGGCGCACCCGGTGGCCGCCGGCTTCGAGTACCGCCTGTACCGCGTCGCCGTCGAGCCGCCCGGCGCGCACCTCGTTGCGCATCGTCCGTTCGGCCTCGCCGGCCTCGACTGCCGGGCGGTGCGGGCGGGGCTGACGGAGGGCGTTGTAGACGTCGGCGGCCCCGAGGATCCGGGCCGGCCGCGAGATGGCCTCACCCCGCAGCCCGTGCGGGTAACCGGAGCCGTCCAGCCGCTCGTGGTGCAGCGACGCGCAGTGCCCGACCTCGGCCAGCAGCGGTGTGCGGGCCAGCATCCGCTCGGTCAGGTACGGGTGGGTCCTGGCCCGCTCGCGCTGGGAGATGCTCCACTGGCCGGGCTCCTCCCAGACGCCGCTGGGAATGCCGATCATGCCGATGTCGTGCACCAGCGCCGCCCGGCGCAGCATGCCGACGTCGGCGGCCGGGAGCCCGAGCATCGCGCCGGCCTGGGCGGCCAGTTCGGCCACCGCCCGCGAGTGGCCGAGGCGCAGCGGCGACTTCAGGTCGCCGAAGTCGGCGAAGGCGGTGAGCGCCCGGTCGAGCTGGTCGTCGCTCAGCGCCGCGCCAAGCCGCGGGTCGAGGCCGATTACCTCCTCCCACGCCGAGATGCCGCCGAGCCCGTCCAGGATCTCGGCGTACCGTGCGCAGAAGCAGTCGACGAGGGCCGGATCGAACTGCGTGCCGCGCCGCTCGCGGGCCACCCGCAGCGCGGCCTCGGCGCCGCC
>DASXKD010000609.1:0-4456 GCA_036497045.1 Streptosporangiaceae bacterium
GTGAGCAACGCATCTGGCGCGGACCTGGTGTGGTCAGCCACAGACCAGCGCGCGGTCGACCTGATCCGCGTGCTCGCGATGGACGCGGTCGAGCAGGCCGGGTCAGGTCACCCCGGCACGGCCATGAGCCTGGCGCCCGCGGCGTACCTGCTGTTCCAGCGGATCCTCAGGCACGACCCCGCCGACCCGCAGTGGCTGGGCCGGGACCGGTTCGTGCTCTCCTGCGGGCACTCCAGCCTCACCCTCTACCTGCAGCTCTACCTGTCCGGTTACGGGCTGACCCTGGACGACATCGCACGCTACCGGACCTGGGGCAGCCTCACCCCCGGTCATCCCGAGCACGGGCTCACCCCGGGGGTGGAGACCACCACCGGGCCGCTCGGGCAGGGCCTCGCCAACGCGGTCGGCATGGCCATGGCCGCCCGCCGGGAGCGCGGCCTGCTCGACCCGGACGCGGCGCCCGGCACCAGCCCCTTCGACCATCACATCTACGCGTTCGTCTCGGACGGTGACATCGAGGAGGGCATCAGCCACGAGGCGTCCTCGCTCGCCGCGCACCAGCAGCTCGGCAACCTCATCGTGCTGTACGACGACAACACGATCTCGATCGAGGACGACACGAACATCGCCAAGTCGGAGGATGTCCGCGCCAGGTATGCGGCGTACGGCTGGCATGTGCAGCGGGTCTCCTGGCGTACCGCCGACGGCTATCACGAGGACGTCGCGGCCCTGGCCGACGCGTACGCCGCGGCCAGGGCGCACACCGGGCAGCCGTCGTTCATCTCGCTGCGGACGATCATCGCCTGGCCCGCGCCGGATGCGCAGGACACCGGCGCGGCGCACGGGGCGGCGCTTGGCGCCGAAGAGGTGGCCAAGACCAAGCGCATCCTGCACTTCGACCCGGAGGTGAACTTCCCCGCGGACGACGAGGCCGTCGGCCACGCGCGCAAGGTGGCCGACCGCGGCAAGAAGCTGCACGCCGAGTGGGAGGAGTCCTACGCGGCCTGGCTGAAGAAGAACGCCGGCCGCGCGGCGCTGCTGGACCGGCTGTCCGCCCGGCGCCTGCCCGAGGGCTGGGCTTCGATGCTGCCCCAGTTCCCGCCCGATGCCAAGGGCACGGCGACGCGCCGGGCCTCTGGTGCGATTCTGAACGATCTCGCCGGGGTGCTGCCCGAACTGTGGGGCGGCTCGGCCGACCTGGCTGGCAGCAACAACACGACGATGAAGGGCGAGCCGTCCTTCATTCCTACCGAGCACCAGACCCGGATGTTTCCCGGCGATCCCTACGGCCGGACGCTGCACTTCGGGATCCGCGAGCATGCCATGGGGGCCATCTGCAACGGCATAGTCCTGCACGGGCTGACCCGGCCCTACGCGGGCACGTTCCTGGTGTTCAGCGACTACATGCGGCCCGCGGTGCGGCTCGCGGCCCTGATGGGGCTGCCGGTGACGTACGTGTGGACCCACGACTCGATCGGGCTCGGCGAGGACGGCCCCACCCACCAGCCGGTCGAGCACCTGTGGGCGCTGCGGGCCATCCCCGGCCTTGACGTGGTCCGGCCCGGGGACGCCAACGAGACGGTGGTGGCCTGGCGCACCATCCTCGAGCACACCGACCGGCCGGCCGGGCTGTGCCTGAGCCGGCAGAACCTGCCCGTGCTCGACCGCAGCGCCAGCGCGGCGGACGTCCGCGCCGGTGCCGGATTCGCCAGCGCGGAAGGCACCGTCCGGGGCGGGTACGTGCTGGCCGAGGCGGCCGGCGGGGATCCCGCGGTGATCCTCATCGCTACTGGCAGCGAGGTGCAGATCGCGCTCGCCGCGCGGGAGCAGCTGGCGGCCGGCGGTATCGGCGCGCGGGTGGTCTCGATGCCGTGCGTGGAATGGTTCACCGCGCAGGACGCTTCCTACCAGCAGGAGGTCCTACCGCCCCAGGTGCGGGCGCGCGTGAGCGTCGAGGCGGGCATCGCGCTCGGCTGGCGGGCGTTCACCGGTGACGCGGGCGAGTCAGTGAGCCTGGAGCACTTCGGCGCCTCCGCGAGTTACCAGGACCTCTACCAGCACTTCGGGCTGACGGCCGAGAAGGTGGCGGCCGCGGCGCGGTCGAGCCTGGCGAAGGCGGGAAGGGATACCGGTGCGGCACGTTAGCCCGGACCGGCTAGTAAGGGAGCAACAGCCATGACCTCACATTCCGATGCACTCGCCGAACTGTCCGCCGCAGGCGTGGCCGTCTGGCTCGACGACATCAACCGGGTCCGCCTCACCAGCGGCAACCTGGCTGCCCTCGCCCGCGACCGGCACGTGGTCGGGGTCACCTCCAACCCAACGATCTTCGATCATGCCCTCAGCCACGGGGATGCCTACAACGAGCAGCTGGCCCAGCTGGCACTGCGCGGCGTGTCGGTGGAGGAGGCGTCCCGCGCCATCACCACCTACGACGTCCGGTGGGCTTGCGACGTGCTCCGGCCCGCCTACGACGCCTCGGACGGGGTGGACGGCCGGGTCTCGCTCGAGGTGGATCCGCGGCTGGCGGGCGATACGGAGAAGACCGTCGCCGAGGCCCGCGCCCTGTGGTGGCAGGTGGACCGGCCGAACCTGTTCATCAAGATCCCCGCCACGCTGGCCGGGCTGCCTGCGATCGCGCAGTGCCTGTCCGAGGGGATCAGCATTAACGTGACGCTGATCTTCTCGCTGGAGCGGTACGGCGAGGTGATCGACGCCTACTTCGCCGGGATGGAAAAGGCCGCCGAGGCAGGCCACGACCTGTCCTCGATGGCGTCGGTGGCGTCGTTCTTCGTCAGCCGAGTGGACACCGAGGTGGACGGCAGGCTGGACAAGATCGGCACACCGGAGGCCGCCGAACTGCGAGGCAAGGCTGCCATCGCCAACGCCCGGCTGGCCTACCAGCTCTTCGAGGAGCGGTTCGGGGAGTCCTCGCCGCGCTGGTCGGCGCTGCACGGCAAGGGTGCGCGGCTCCAGCGGCCGTTGTGGGCCTCGACCAGCACCAAGGACCCGGCCTACCCCGACACCATGTACGTGGTGGAACTTGTCGCGCCGGACACGGTGAACACCCTGCCGGAGGCCACCATCCTGGCCGTGGCCGACCACGGTGTGCTGCACGGCGACGCCATCCGTGGCACCTACGAGGAGTCCAGGAAGGTGTTCGAGGACCTGGCGGGCCTCGGCATCGGCTACGAGGACGTGGTCACGGTCCTCGAGGAAGAGGGCGTGTCGAAGTTCGCCGCGTCCTGGCAGGAGCTGCTGGACACGATTCAAGCGGAGCTGGAGCGCCAATGACGCAGCCCGGTGAAGTGGAGCGGCCGGCCGGCGGGGAACCAGGCGTATCGGTCGCCTGGCGCAGCTCCGCGGTCCGGGAGGTAGCCGGCCCGGCCGCGGACAAGCTCGCCGCCAACGGCCTGCCGGCCGCGCTGGCGGCCAAGGACCCGGGGCTGTGGGGCCCGGACGCGGCCGCTGAGGCGGCGATCAGGCTCGGCTGGCTCGACGCGCCCCGGGCGTCCCGGGCGCTGCTCGGCTCGCTGGCCGTGCTCGCCAGCGACGCGCGCGAGCAGGGGCTCGACCACATCGTGCTGTGCGGGATGGGCGGCTCGTCGCTGGCCCCGGAGGTGATCAGCCGGGCGGCGAAGGTCCCGCTCACCCTGTTGGACACCACCGACCCGCACCCGGTGCTCCGGGCGCTGGGCGACCGGCTGGACCGGACGCTGGTGGTGATCTCCAGCAAGAGCGGCTCGACCATCGAGACCGACAGCCACCGGCGGATCTACGAGCGGGCGTTCGCCGACCTGGGCCTTCGTCCCGGCGAGATCGCCCGCCGGTTCGTAATGGTCACCGACCCCGGCTCGCCGCTGGAGGCCACAGCCAGGCAGGCCGGGTACCACGTGGTGCTCGCGGATCCGAACGTGGGCGGCCGCTACAGCGCGCTGACCGCGTTCGGCCTGGTGCCCACCGCGCTGGCCGGCGCCGACGCCGCGCGGCTCCTCGACGAGGCCGACGCGATGCGGCCCGCGCTGGCCTCGGGCGACGGCAACCCCGGTCTCGAACTGGGTGCCGCGCTCGGCGGGTACGCGCTGGCCGGCCACGACAAGGTGGTGCTCGCGGACTGCGGGTCCGGGCTGCCCGGCTTCGGCGACTGGGCGGAGCAGCTCATCGCTGAATCCACCGGCAAGCAGGGCCGGGGCATCCTGCCTGTGGTGGTCGGCGGAGAGAACGCCCCCGGCTTCTCCCCCGGTCCCGACCTGCACCTGGTCGGCCTGGGCAGGCCGGCCTCGCCCGCAGACACCTCGGTGGCGGGCCCGCTCGGCGCGCAGTTCCTGGTCTGGGAGTACGCGGTCGCGGTGGCCGGGCAGATGCTCGGTATCAACCCGTTCGACCAGCCCAACGTGGCCGAGTCCAAGGAGAACACCGCGCGGCTGCTGGCCGAGGCGGGCACCGGCCCGCTGCC
>DASXKD010000610.1:0-3689 GCA_036497045.1 Streptosporangiaceae bacterium
CCTACCCGGCCGACGGCGCGGTGCTGATGGGCGGCTGCGACAAGACCACGCCCGGGCTGATCATGGGCGCCGCGAGCGCCGGGCTGCCGGCCATCTACGTCCCGGCGGGCCCGATGCTCCGGGGTAACTACCGCGACCAGCCGGTGGGCAGCGGCACCGACCAGTGGAAGTTCTGGGACGACTACCGGGCCGGGCTGATCGGCGACTGTGAGCTTGCCGACCTGGAATGCGGCATCGCCCGCTCACCAGGCCACTGCATGACCATGGGGACCGCGTCCACGATGACCTCCTCCGCCGAAGCGCTCGGCATGACCCTGCCCGGTGCCGCGTCCATCCCGGCGCCCGACTCGGCCCACTACCGGATGGCGGCGGCGAGCGGGCGGCGGATCGTGGAGATGGTCTGGGAGGACCTGACCCCGGCGGACATCCTCACCAGGGCCGCGTTCGAGGACGCCGTCGCGTGCGTGCTCGCGCTGGGCGGTTCCACGAACGCGGTGATCCACCTGATCGCGATGTCCGGGCGGTGCGGTGCCGGGCTGACGCTCGACGACTTCGACACGACCTCCCGCCGGATCCCGATGCTGGCGAACATCCGGCCCACCGGCGCCTACCTGATGGAGGACTTCTACTACGCCGGCGGCCTGCCCGCACTGCTGGCCCAGCTCAGTCAGGTGCCCGGCGCTCTGCACACGGAGCGGATCACCGCCAACGGCCAGACCCTCGGCGAGAACCTCGGCCGGGCCCAGGTCTGGAACCCCGACGTGATCAGGTCGCCGGACAAGGCCCTGTCCGCCGACGGCGGGCTGGCCGTGCTGCGCGGCAACCTGGCGCCGGACGGCGCGGTCATCAAGCCGCTCGCCGCCGAACCTGGCCTGCTCACGCACACTGGGCCCGCGGTGGTCTTCGACAGCTACAAGCAAATGCAGGAGCGGATTGACGACCCGGCGCTCGGCGTGACCCCGGACTCGGTGCTTGTGCTGCGCGGCGCGGGGCCGCGGGGCGGGCCTGGCATGCCCGAGTACGGGATGCTGCCGATTCCCAGGTACCTGCTGGCGCAGGGAGTCAGGGACATGGTGCGGATCTCAGACGCGCGGATGAGCGGGACCAGTTACGGTGCGTGCGTGCTGCATGTCGCACCCGAAGCGTGGGTGGGCGGCCCGCTCGCGCTGGTCCGCAGCGGCGACGTGATCACCCTGAACGTGGCGATGAGGGTATTGCGGATGGAGGTGGACGACGGTGAGCTGGCCAGGCGCCGGGCCGCCTGGCAGCCACCGCCGCCCCGGTTCGGGCGCGGCTACGGTGCCCTGTTCAGCGAGCAGGTCACCCAGGCCAACGAGGGCTGCGACTTCGAGTTCCTGGCCCGCTCCGGCGCCATCCCTGATCCCGAGCCCAACCCGCAGTAACGCCCGCCCGGCCGCGTAATGTTGGCTGGCGTGCCAACGATCCTCATCACCGGGGCGGCTGGCGAGATCGGGACCATGCTGCGCCCGCGGCTGGCCCGTCCCGGCCGCACCCTGCGCCTGCTGGACATCGCCGAGATGACCGCCGGGCCCGCCGAGGAGGTGATCCGCGCCTCGGTCACCGACATGGACGCGATGACCGCCGCCTGCCGCGGCGCCTCGGCCGTGATCCACCTGGCGAGCATCTCCGGCGAGGCCTCCTGGGAGGACATCCTCCAGCGCAACATCCAGGGCACGTACGTGGCCTTCGAAGCGGCGCGGCGGGCGGGCGTGCCGCGGGTGATCTTCGCCTCGTCCAACCACGCGGTCGGGTTCTCGCCGCGGGAGAGCTTCCCGGTGCCCGACTACGCCTTCCCGGCGCCCGACACCTACTACGGGGTGGCCAAGGTGACTGGCGAAGGGCTGGCCGCCCTCTACCACTACCGGTACGGCCTGGACACGATCTGCATCCGCATCCTGAGCTGCTCCGAAAAGCCGCGCAGCGCACGGTCGCTGTCCACCTGGCTGTCCCCCGGCGACGCCGGGCGGCTGTTCGAGGCCTGCCTGACCACGCCGGATCCGGGGTTTCGGGTGGTCTTCGGCGTCTCGGCCAATACCCGTGGCGGCTGGGTCAGCCCGCGGGAGGCGGAGGCGCTCGGCTATACCGCGCAGGACGACGCCGAGTCATTCCGCGACGAGGTGATCGCCGAGTTCGGCGAGCCCGATCCCGCCGACCCGGTGTTCCGTTACCTCGGCGGCGAGTTCACTCTGCCCGGCCTGGACGCCGAGATCCCCTGATCCGGGGCGGCGAGCATGCGGGCCTGGGCGAACCTCTACCCGTGGGACGTGGACGGCGACCCGGCGGCGCCGGACCGGATCGCTGGCCTGGGCCTCATCGGGGTGACCCTGGCCGCCGCCTACCACGCCGTCCGGGCGGTGACTCCGTTCCACCCGGAGCACCGGATCGTGACTAGGGACGCGGCGGTCTACTACCGCACCGATCCGGTTCCAGTCCCCGGTGCCGCCGTCGTGGTGGCACCCGGACCTGAGCCCGCGCGCCAGACGCTGACGCTCAGGAATGCGAGCAGCGCGACGTGCAGCGAGGTGCGCGACTCGGCCGAGTCGAGGCTCACCCCGAGGATCCGCTCGATGAGCCGCAGCCGTTCGTAAAAGGTGGGCCGGGCCATGTGCGCCCGGCCCGCCGCGGCCGCCTTGTTGCCGCCCTCGGCCAGGTAGGCGCCGAGCACCCTGGTCAGCCCGGTTCCGTGCGCCTGGTCGTGGGCGATCAGCGGGCCGAGTTCCCGCTCCACGAACGTGGCCAGCCGGGCGTCGTCGCCGAGCAGGTGCAGCAGGCCGCGCAGCCGCAGGTCGGCCAGCCGGTAGTAGGGCCGGCCGCGGGCCGCCGACGGCGAGGCGGCCGCGGCGTCGGCGACCTGCTGTGCCTCCAGCAACGACCGGCGCGCCTCGGCGAGGGAGCTTGCCGTCGACCCGGCCCCGATCACCGCGTCACCGCCGGGCAGCCGCTGCCTGGCTGCGGCGCAGACCGCGGTCAGCACGGCGTCGGGGTCCGCCCCGCGGTCGGCCGACAGCAGGGCGCCGACCCCGGCCTCGCCGAGGGAGCCGACGAGCGCGGGAACCCGCTCGCGGCGGCACGCGCCGGCGAGTGCGTCGGCCACTTCGAGTACCCGCGCGTGGGCGGGCAGCCCGCGCCCGCCCTGCCGGAAACCGACCACCATGGTGACCAGTTGCCGCCCGGTGACCTGGACGCCCAGGGCTCTGGCCCGCGCCGCCGCCTCGTCCGGGTCGGCGTACGCCCCGGCCACGATCGCGCCGATCAGCGAGGCGTGCGCCTGCCGTTCCAGGCTCTCGTGCTGGCGGGTCAGCAGCCGGGCCAGCGCGAGCGTGGTGGCGGTGCGCTCCACCAGCACCAGGTCACCCGGTGCCGGGGGCCCGCCGCAGACCAGGATGACCCGGCCCCAGTCCTCGCCGTGGGCGCCCGCCACGGTGACCAGCCAGCCGGACGGCTCGTCGTAACCCGTCCGCTCGGCCAGCACGACCGCGCGGGACCTGGCCTCGAAGCCGTCGAGCAGCGCCGCGGGGTCGGCCCCCGCGGGCTCGCAGGCGAGCACGTGGTGCGACAGGTCCGCCAGGATCACCGGCCGGCCCGCCAGCAGGGCCGCCTGCCGGAGGATCTCCGCGGGACCCGCGCCCGCCACCGCCAGGTCGGTGAACACCTCGTGCAGCCTGGCT
>DASXKD010000611.1:0-1789 GCA_036497045.1 Streptosporangiaceae bacterium
AGGGCTCTACTGGACATTGTGTATCCTTTCGGGTGTTGTGAGGGGTTAGGCCGTGCCGTTAGCGAGTGCTGGCGCGGCTTCGGACAACCGCCAGCAGGCCGCCGCGCGCACGGCGGTCAGCTGGTGGAGTGCCGGGTTCTCTGCCCGGCACTTGTCGTCCGCCAGGGGGCACCGGTTACTGAACGGGCAGCCAGTGGCGGCTGGCCCGCTCCCGGTGCCCCTGGCGCGTGGCGCGCTGTTCCCGGATTTCAGCACGGAGCCGAGGTTCTCCGGGTCGGGCGCGGATGCGATGAGGAGCTGGGTGTAGGGGTGCGCGGGCTGCTGGGTGACCTCCTCGGCCGGGCCGCGCTCGACGATCTGGCCCCCGTACATCACCAGCACCTCGTCGGCGAAGTACCGCGCCGAGGCGATGTCGTGGGTGATGTACAGCAGCGCGAGGTGCAGCCTCTTGCGCAGGTCGTCCAGGAGGTTCAGCATCTCCAGCCGGATGGAGACGTCCAGCATGGATACCGGCTCGTCAGCGAGCAGTACGTTCGGCTCGGCGGCGAGCGCCCTGGCGAAGCTGACCCGCTGGCGCTGGCCGCCGGACAGCTCGTGCGGGTACTTCGGCTCGAACTGCGCCGCCGGGGTCAGCCGGACCTGCTCGAGCAGCTCGATGACCCGCTTCTTCACGTCGACGCCGCGGCCCTGGTGCAGCCTGACCGGGCGGGCCAGGTGGTAGCCGACGCTGTGCACCGGGTTGAGCGAGCCGAACGGGTCCTGGAAGACGTACTGCACCTCGCTCTTGTAGCGGCGGAACGCCCGCTCGGTGCGGACGTCGACCGGCTCGCCGTCGAGCCTGATGGCGCCGGCGGTCGGCCGCTCCTGCCCGGCGAGCATCCTGGCCACGGTGGACTTGCCTGACCCGCTCTCCCCGACCAGGGCGACGACCGCACTCTTGTAGAGGGAGATGTTCACGTCCCGCACGGCGTGCAGGGTCGCGCCATGCCCGAGCCGGAAGTCCTTGCTGAGGCCTGTCGCCTCCAGCGCGAGCGGGCCATTGCCGGCGGCGGCCGAGGTCAGGGTGATCGCCGCGTCCTGGGTCATGACAGCGCTCCTTCCGGAGCCGTGGTCTCCCGTTCGGGGGCCGCGTTGACGGCGCCCTCATGGGTGACGAACGGGCAGGCCGTCACGTGCAGCGGGCTGCGTCCGCCGCGCACCGGGATCAGCGACATGTCCACCTGCGCGCAGCCAGGCTGGGCGAAGCCGCAGCGCGGGATGAACGGGCAGCCTTGCGGCGGGTCGCGCAGGTCCGGCGGGCTCCCGGGGATCCCGGTCAGCTCGCGGCGGGTGCCGTGCAGCGACGGGAACGACCGCAGCAGCCCCTGGGTGTACGGGTGCGCGGCGGCGTTCTTGAGGTCGGCCGCGCTGCCGAGCTCCACGATCCGCCCCGCGTACATGACCGCGATCCGGTCGCACAGCTCGAGCAGCAGCGACATGTCGTGGGTGATGAACAGGACCGAGAAGCCGAGCGTCTCCTTGAGCTCGACGATCTGCGCCAGGATGTCGCGCTGCACCACCACGTCGAGCGCGGTGGTCGGCTCGTCCATGAGGACGACCTCGGGGTCGGCGGCCAGCGCCATCGCGATCATGACCCGCTGCCGCATGCCGCCCGACAGCTCGTGCGGGTAGCTGCGTAGCCGCTCCCGCGGGATGCCCACGAGGTCGAGCAGCCTGGCGGCCTTCTCGTGCGCCTCGTCCTTCCGCAGCCGCAGGTGCGCCTCCATGCCGTCGGTGATCTGGTCGCGGA
>DASXKD010000612.1:0-3378 GCA_036497045.1 Streptosporangiaceae bacterium
CGACAGGCGGCATTTGCCACCTGCGCCCATCTGGTTGACACCATCAAGGCACGGCTACCGGTGTGGAAGCACCAGTTCTTCGACGACGGAACCGACGAATGGGTGGGCTCGGCCTAAGGCCGCGCGACGACATTCTCGTCGTCCGGGTGGGATGCCGACGCTCTCCCGCGAGCGGGGAGTAGTCCCGTGGTCGCCTGCGGGAGAGTCCGGCAATCCGAGTAAGCGCCTAGGCGCAGATCCTCAGTGGGCGCCGGACGGCTGTGCAATCGCGTCCAGCGCGTCGTTCCCGTGGACGTCTTGGCCCTGGATCGCGTCCCACAGCTTCGTCGTGTAGCCGACTGTCGACACCTGTTGTGGTCCAGCGGCGTTTAGGTCACCAGGAGCCGGCGGCGGCGCGTCGGCAGGCGCTGGCGGTACGGCGTCTGCGGGCGGCGCGGGCGGCACGGCGTCTGCGGGCGGCGCCAGCGGCACCGCGTCTGCGGGAGGCGCCGGCGGCAGTGCGTCTGCGGGAGGCGCGGGCGGTGCCAAGTCCGCAGGAGGTGCGGGCGGCACATCCGCGGGCGGCGCCGGTTGGCCAAACGAGGCCAGCAGGACCGGCGCCGGCGGGTCGGCCGGCGGCGGGGGAGGCGGCGGCGGAGCGTCTGGCGGAGGAGCGTCTGGCGGCGGTGGCGGTGGTGCCAGCGGCCCACCGTTGAGCCAGGGCAAATCCAGACCGGCCGGGACCGGTGTGGGGGCCTCCCGCCGGGTCGGACCTGACAGCGGCCCACCACACACGGGCCAGGCGCCACGACCCTGAGTCGCCAACACCCGCTCAGCGACCGCGATCTGCTGGTCCTTGGTGGCCAGTTGGGCCGACGGGGCGTACTGCCCGCCGCCATGCCCGGCCCAGGTGGCTGCGGTGAATTGCACACCACCGTAGAAGCCGTTTCCGGTGTTGATTCCCCAGTTGCCGCCGGACTCGCAACGGGCTACTTGATCCCATTCGCCGTCGGTGGCCGCGGCTGCCTGGCCAGCGAGAGCGATGCTGCCGCCACCAAGAACCGCCCCGGTAAAGGCGATCTTGGCGACGCTGATGTTTGAACTAGTGGGCTTACGGTGCCGTCCACTCATGCGCGCCTAAAATTCCTCTCTCGTAACGCGCCTACGAGGTCAGCTGTCGGGTTCGGGTTGGAGAGGCTACCCGGCCAGCGCGTCCTCCGGAGAGGGACGACGCCGACTTCACCCCAAGGAGCCGCAAGCGACTCCAGTCCGATCACGGTGGACCGGGTGGGTCCCCCGCCTCCATCCAGGTTTTGGTGTCCCCCGCCTGGTGGATGGAGCTCGGCGCGGCTAGGTGAGGGAGGAACGCCACCGGTTACTTGGCGAGCCTCCGGAGACGCTAGCGGGTTCTGTTGGTCTCGTCACGTCGTGCGAAACCGGGCGTTTCGCTTACGGCCATCTGGAAAATCGCCAGGAAAGCCGGATAAGTGCGCAGGTCAAAACGGCCCGAGATCGGAGCGTGTCCGGGCCGTTATCATTCCGTTACGTGAGGTATCTCACACCATCAGCCACCGGCGAACGGCGGTAGCACGTCGACCGTGTCACCCGATCGCAACGCTTTGGTCTCGTCGCGAACGGCGATTCCGTCGCACAAATATGAGCATCGACTCAGCACCGTTGCCAGACGAGTACCCGGGACGGCGAGCCTTTTAACCAAATCGGCCACCGTGGTGCCCGGACGCAGTATCACTGATTCCGATTCGGCTCCGGCAGCGGCGCGGGCGGCGGCGAAGTAGCGGACCGTGACCTGGATTCCGTCCGGTTCGACGGACACCTCAGCCACCAATCGAGCTCATCGGCCGGTCAGGTTGGATGAAGTTGGGGTCGTTGATGCCGTGGCCGGCGGGCTTGCCCCACATCGCGGTACGCCATGCCGCCTCGATGACGTCGTCGCGCGCGCCGCTGCGCAGCAGGCCTCGAAGGTCTGTCTCCTCGGCCGCGAACAGGCAGCTGCGGATTTGGCCGTCGGCCGTCAGCCGGGTGCGGTCACAGGTTGAGCAGAAGGCATGCGACACCGACGCGATGACACCGAACTTTCCGACCGGCGTGTTCGGGCCCGTGTCCACCAGCCAGAGCTCGGCCGGCGCCGAACCGCGGGGCGCCGGGTCCGGCCGCAGCCGAAAGTGCGGGCGCAGCGCCGCCAGCACGTCGTCTGCGGTCAGCGCGGCCCCCCGGCGCCACTGGTGCCCGGCATCCAGCGGCATCTGCTCGATGACCCGCAATTGGTAGCCATGCTCGAGGCAGAACCGCAACAGCTCCACGACGTCCTCTCGCCCGGTAGCGGGATCGAGCACGGCGTTCACCTTCACCGGCGTCAGACCTGCCGCCTTGGCGGCAGCCAGGCCGGCCAGCACGTCAACGAGCCGGTCGCGACGAGTGATGGCCGCGAAGCGGGCCCGGTTCACGCTGTCCAATGAAATGTTGGCCCGGTCTAGGCCCGCCTCGGCGAGCGCGGCAGCACGGCGCGCCAGTCCCACACCATTGGTGGTCAGCGAAATCTCCGGCCGCGGCCGCAGGCCGGCCGTAGCGGCGATCACCTCTTCGAGGTGGCGGGCCAACAGCGGCTCACCCCCGGTAAACCGCACGCTGGTGATGCCGAGTCTGCTCACCGCGATCTGCATCAGCCTGGCCAGCTCGTCGGGTCGCAGCAATTGCTCTCCGGGCAACCAGTCCAGGCCTTCCGCGGGCATGCAATAACTGCAGCGCAGGTTGCAGCGATCGGTCAGCGACACGCGCAGGTCGGTGGCGGCCCTGCCGTACGTGTCCAGCAACGGGCCATCTGTTGGTGCTTCGGCGGCCCGGCCGTGCGTTGGGCCCGCGTTGAGGCGGGGCACCGTCGGCACACCGAGAGCGGTCAGCGTCATGCGGGCACCTGTCCGAATTGGGCCGGTGAGCCGACCGGAACGATTTCCTTACCCAGCGGCATCAGTGACACCGGGATCAATTTCAGGTTGGCCAGGGCCAGCGGAATGCCGATGATCGTGATCGCCATGGCCACCGCGCTCACCAGATGACCAATGGCCAGCCATATCCCGAACAGCAGTATCCAGATGACATTTCCGATAAGGGCACCGGTCCCGGCGGTCGGCTTTTCGACAATCGTCCGGCCGAACGGCCATAGCGCGTAGGAGGCGATGCGCAGCGACGCGAACCCAAAGGGGATGGTGATAATGAGCAAGAAGCTGATGAGCGCCGCCACCAGGTATCCGACGGCCATCCAGAGGCCGCCGAATACAAGCCAGATAATGTTCAGAATCAGGCGCATATCTCCTCCAGCGGTCCACCCAGCCTACCGAGTAATCAGTAATCGGGGGTGCTCGCCGGGCGGCCATCCGAGTA
>DASXKD010000613.1:0-1597 GCA_036497045.1 Streptosporangiaceae bacterium
CGCGGTCCTGTTCGGCCTGCCGGTCACCGCCAGCGTCCCGGTTCCGCCGTTCGGCAACCTCGCCACCGCCGCCGCCGCCGCCCGCCACTACCTGCACACCCTGCACACCGACCTGGCCGGCACCGGCGTGTACGCGGGCCTGTTGCAGATCTCGGGCCCGGTGGGCGACAGCGACGCCGGCAACTTCGTCCTCGAGACCTATGGCGCGGCCAACCTGCCGGAGCCGCAAAAGCCCGCCGACCTCGCCGTCGCCATGTGGGATCTCTACCTCAAGCACGACAGGTTCGACCAGGTCTTCGGAGCATGA
Organism: Streptosporangiaceae bacterium; assembly: GCA_036497045.1. Lineage (GTDB taxonomy): Bacteria > Actinomycetota > Actinomycetes > Streptosporangiales > Streptosporangiaceae > DASXKD01. The sequence continues at coordinate 308 of DASXKD010000613.1, forward strand.
CCGCCGGGAGGCCGACGGCCGTGGCCGTCGGCCTCCCGGGCATCCAGGCGTCATCGCACAGGGACTGCCCGCAGCGAACGCTGCCCGCTAAATGCTCTCCGCGTGCCGCCAGGACCAAGGCCAAGATCATGCAACCCCGAACCGGCAGGCCAACTGCGGTGCTCTAATCCCAGGGCCGTTACACGCCCCGGCAACATCCCGACGCGGACTTGCCCGGCTGCTCGCGCCCCATGTGGCCAGCTTGCCTTCTCCAGAATGGCCATTTTTGGTGTGAGAGGCCGATGTGCACTGGCCCAGCAGAAGGGTAAGTGAAGCCATGCAGGCGATTGTCGTAGAGAAACTGGGCGGCCCCGAAGAACTGCAGATGCAGGAGTGGCCCGTGCCGTCCCCTGAGCCCGGCGAAATCCGTGTCGATGTCGACGTGGCCGGGGTCAACTTCCTGGACACTGGGGTACGCCGGGCCGGGACGCCAACTGGCGAGCTGCCTTTCATTCCGGGCGTGGAGGGGGCGGGCCGGGTCAGCGCCCTCGGCCAGGGGCTAACCGAGCTGGCCGTCGGCGACCGCGTCGCCTGGGTTTACGCCGACGGCTCGTACGCAGAGCAGGTAGTCATGCCCGCTGCTAGTGCGGTACCCGTGCCGGATGACATACCGGACGAGATTGCGGCGGCCATCATGATGCAGGGCATCACTGCGCACCACTTCACCACCGAAGCCGCACCAGTCCAGCCAGGCCAGGTTACGCTGGTCCACGCTGCTGCCGGCGGCCTCGGACAGCTCTTGATCCAGCTCATAAAAGCACGGGGCGGCCGCGTGATCGCGCTGGCATCCACAGCGGCCAAGGCCGAGGCCGCTCGCAAGGCAGGAGCGGATCATGTTGTCGTATCCACAGGAGATGCCTTTGTTGCTCCTGTCCTGGAGCTCACCGGCGGCGAGGGCGTGCACACAGTATTTGACGGCGGCGGGCAAGTGACGTTTCGGGCGTCTATGCGAGTGCTGCGCCGACATGGCACCTTGCTGTACTACGGTACGTTTATCGGCGAGGTACCCGTAGTCAGCATGCGGGAGCTGCCCAACAGCATCAAGATCTGTTATCCGGTGTTCCGAGACCACATCCCCACTCACGAGGCGCTACTGAGCCGCAGCCAGGAAATCTTCTCCTTGGTCCGGAGCGGGCAGTTGAAAATTCAGATCGGCGGTCGCTACCCGCTCAGCGGCGCCGCACAGGCCCACCGCGACCTCGAGTCGCGCGGGACCACCGGCAAGCTCCTGCTCCTGCCCTGACGCAGCCT
>DASXKD010000614.1:0-4376 GCA_036497045.1 Streptosporangiaceae bacterium
GGCAGCCGCCGGTGAAACCGCGGTCCGGCTCAACCTGGTCGCCGCCTGGCGCGAGTCCACCGTGTTCACCGAGGCCGAACGGGCCGCGCTGGCGCTCGCCGAAGAGGGCACCCGGCTCGCCGACGCCCACCAGTGTGTGTCCGGCGAGACCTGGGCCCAGGTGCGCAAGCACTACGACGACGACCAGATCGCCGCCCTGGTCGCCCTGGTCGCCATGATCAACGCGGCCAACCGGCTCGCCGTGATCGTGCACCAGCAGGGAGGCTCCTACGAGCCTGGCATGTTCGCCGCCACGTTCAACTGATCGCCAGGCGAAACCCGGCCCGGCCCAGGACCATGCGATCCGGCCGGGCCCGCGCATGTCCCGGCGCGACGACGGCAGCCCTGAACACACAGCTGAAACCGGCGACCTGGCTGGCCTTACCCTCGGTAACGGCCGCCTCTGCGCTCAGGATGCGTCGGCGCGAAATGCTGGGGGAACGCCAGGTTGCGGCACCGCTGATGGCGCAGCGCGCCGCACACGGGGCACTCAGACCGGCGCACCGCCGGTTCCAGCCGGGCGAGGGTGTCGGCGTCCAGCTTGCGGGGCTCCGGCTGACCGGGAAGCCTCAGCGGCCCTCGCAGTGCCAGTTCGGACACGAAACGCTTGTACTCGCGTTCGCACTCGTCGCACCGGCAGCCTCGTGCCCAGGCCAGCACTGTGCCGTGCGGCGGCAGCGCTGGCGGCAGGTTGCCCCATGCGGTCATGAATCCACGGTAGGACAGCGGATTCTCCAGTTGGTACTACGAGACGACTGGAGGAGCGGCGCAGAACATCCGGTCCGGCACTGGCGGGGCGAACCCTATCCGTACGGGAGCGGCGCAATTGGGCTGGACTGTGCGCCTGTCCGGGCGGCGGGAGACCCGCAGCCTGCGGCCTGGTGCGCCGCTACTGCCAGCCGGCGATGGTGGCGTGCATCTCCCAGAGGAGGATCTCGCTGGGCTCGGTGGCGGTGACCTTCTGTCCCCCGGTAGCGGTGAACCGCACCGAATCCCCCTCAGACAATGCGCCGGCATTTTCCAGCGTCACTGTGCCCCGTGGCACGAACAGGTGCAGGAACGGAGCCTCAGGCAGTTCGACCACCTCGCCGGGCTGCAGGCGGGCAGCATGCAGGGCGGCGTATTTGTTCTTGATCCGGATAGCGGATGCGCCGTCGTGCTTGGCCATGCCGGACGCGACCGGGACCAGGCCCCCGCGCAGCAGCTCGCCGTCGATCTCAAGCTGCTCATAGCCGGGGGTGATGCCATCCTCATCCGGCACCACCCACATCTGCACGAAATGCACCGGCTCGGTGTGTTCCGCACCACCCTGCAGCCGCCAGGAGTCATTCTTCTCCGAGTGCAAGATCCCCGTGCCCGCACTCATCCGCTGCGCCAGGCCCGGGTAGATGATGCCGGCATGCCCGGTGGAGTCCTGGTGCACCAGCGAGCCCCGCAGCACCCAGGTGACGATCTCCATGTCCTGGTGCGGGTGCGTCTCGAAGCCGGTCCCAGGCCTGACTACATCGTCGTTGTTGACCAGCAGCAGGCCGTGGTGGGTGTTGAGCGGGTCGTAGTGCCGGGAGAACGAGAACGAGTGTTTGGAGTCCAGCCAGGAGAGTCTGGTCTTGAACCGGTCACCGGCCCGGCGGATATCCACCGCCGGTGCAAGCGGCCCTGTTGCCTCCGTCATCGTCGCTCCCGTGAATCGGCCATCTGCGCCGGGTCAGGCGCGCGAGGGCAGGGCCTGACTCGCGGCGCGCTGGCCGGCCGCAATGACCTGCGCGGTCGCGGTGACGTGCAGTTGCGCGCAGTACTGCTCGGCGATCTCTGCGCAGATCTGCGCCGCCTGCTCACAGATCGGGTTCCCGATATCGGCGGCATTCAGCGCCATGATCATCTTGTACCGGAGATCTTCCACGGGCACCTCCGCAGCCACCTCGGAACCGGAAACCAGGCAGTCAACGGCCGCCCTGCCGGGCCTCACAAGCGATGCTACGCGCCATCCCCGGCGGAATCAGTGGCCCGCCCCCCGCAGCGCCCGCGCGGGGCAGCGGCTACTCATTTCCCGGCACCCTGGTTACTCACGCTGCTCAGCATCCGGGCGCACGGCCCCGTCCGGGTGTCGCAAACCGACGTACTCGAGGCGGCCATCGAGGCCCTCATCATCAGCGCACAAACCCAGCGCCCCGCCGGTAACGGCAGCCGATAACGGAGCCGGTAGGCAGGGCCTCGCCTATGCGAGCGTGCCCCGGGCGCGGACGGCGTCGGCGATGTAGACGTCGTCGACGTAGGCCAGCGCCGCGGCATCCGCGAGTTCGCGTGCCTGGTGCGACTCCCCCGGCGGTACCCAGCAGCCCGCCGGATCCTTGCTGCCGTCGCTGGTCAGCCCGGTCTGCCACCAGAGTGCCCGGGCGCCGAGCCGCCCGGCCAGGGCGATGATGCCGGGAAGCTCACCGAACGGCCGGTGGCAGTAGACCAGGTCCACGCGGCTGGGCTCGTGGCCCAGCGGCCGTGACACGGGCTCGCCGCTGTCGAGTTGCCAGGCGTTGTAGTCGGCGGGCCCCGGGCCGCCCTTGACGAAGACCGTGAACCCGGCGAATGCCAGCGACGCCGGTACGTCCCGGCTCGGCCAGTCGATCACCAGGACGCTCTTCGCCTCCGCCAGGACCCGTACGGCCGCTTCCAGTGTGGCCAGCGCCTCCGCCGCGCTCGATGCCCCGGGGCCGGGTGCGTCGGCCATGTCACTCCCCTCGCCTGTCCGTTCCCCCGCTCCCCCGCCGGTTCGCTCCATAGATTACTTACCGTAATCGAAGCCCATGAGCCTGGCATGGCTGTTACTATCCGCGTACGCACTATTACAAGGTGTTAATCACTGTCCGGGCGCGGCCGCGCGCCCTAGCATCGGGAGCATGCCGAGCCGCTTCTACCAACTGGCCATCGACTGCCACGACCCGCACGCCCTGGCCAGGTTCTGGGCCGCCGTGCTGGACCAGCCGATCCTGTACGAGGCCGACGACGAGGTCATCGTCGGCGCCGACAAGCACGCCTACCCGGGCCTGGTCTTCGGCCCGGTCCCCGAGGGCAAGACTGTCAAGAACCGGCTGCACATCGAACTGGACCCGGACGACCAGGCGGCCGAGGTGCAGCGACTGCTGGCGCTTGGCGCCAGCAGGGCCGACGTGGGCCAGGGCGAAGACGTCTCGTGGGTGGTGCTCGCCGACCCGGAGGGCAATGAGTTCTGCGTGCTGCGACCGCACCGGTCCCTGATCGACTGAGGGGCGGCCTGTCACCGGGCCAGGCGCCGGCAGGTGAGAATGGCGGGATGAGGACTGCTGTACTCGGCACCGGCGTCGTCGGGCGCACCCTGGCGGCCCGGCTGGACGGGCTCGGGCACGACGTGGTGATCGGCACCAGGAACCCGGCGGACACGATGGCCCGCACCGGGCCAGGCGGGTTCGGCACCCCGCCCTACCCGCAGTGGCAGGCCGAGCACCCCGGCGTGCGCCTGCTGAGCTTCGCCGGGGCGGCGGCCTTTGCGGAGCTGCTGGTCAACGCCACCTCTGGGGCGGCCGCCATGGCCGCGCTGGTGGCCGCCGGTGAGCCGGCCCTGGCCGGGAAGGTGCTCATCGACGTGTCCAACCCGCTGGACTACAGCCGCGGCATGCCGCCCACGCTGGACCCGGTGAACACCGACAGCCTCGGCGAGCAGATCCAGCGGGCGTTCCCCGTTGCCCGGGTGGTCAAGGCACTCAACACGATGAGCTGCCAGGTGATGGTGGACCCCGGGCGGGTGCCCGGCGAGCACAACGTGTTCCTGTGCGGCAACGACGACACCGCCAAGGCGGCCGCCGCCGAGCTGATCACTTCGTTCGGCTGGCCGGCCGGGTCATTGATCGACCTGGGCGACATCTCGGCCGCCCGCGGCACCGAAATGCTGCTCGCGCTCTGGCTGCGGCTGATGGGCTCTTTCGGGCACGCCGACTTCAACTTCCACATCCCGCACGCCTGACAAGGTCCCACGAAGGATCCCGCGACCCCGAGGAGCGGTCATGGACACAGAAAAGCTGCGCGCCCTGCAGCAGCCGCTCAAGGACGCCTACCGCAGCGACCCTGCGTCCGCCGAGATCACCCTGCGGGCACGCGGCGAACTCGGCGCCGAGGAGGTGAGCTGCTCGGTGGAGACCGGCCGGGCCCTGGCGGTCGCCGGGCTGCACCCGGCCACCGGCGGTGACGGCACGCTGGCCTGCTCCGGCGACATGCTGCTCGAGGCGCTGGTCGCGTGCGCCGGTGTGACGCTGCGGGCGGTGGCCACGTCCCTGGGCGTCGCCGTCGCCGGTGGCACCGTCCGCGCCGAG
>DASXKD010000615.1:0-4617 GCA_036497045.1 Streptosporangiaceae bacterium
AATCGATTTATGGGCCATAAACTGGTCTCTCCTGCCACCTACTGGCGCCGCCGGGTGGTCGTTCTCGCGGCCGGTGTGGCGGTGCTCGGCCTCCCCATCTGGGCGGTGCATGAAGCGCTCGGCGGCAGCCAGGCCCCCGGGCAGGGACCCTCGCGGTCCTACGCTGGCCACGTGGGCGATCCTCGCGTACGCCCGCGGGCCAAGCACGGGCAGTGGCAGGCCCCTGCCCGGCAGACCGCAGATCTGGGCTCCCGGCCGCGGGCGCGGCCGTCCGCTGTTCCCCGGGACCCGAGTACCTCGCCCTCCCCCAGGCCCAGGCGGCAGACCTGCGCCGGGGGGGCTGTGCTGCTGACCATCCGCTCTGCCCGGCACCTGTACGGGCCAGGCGAGCAGGTCACCTTCGTGGTCGGCGCGGTCTCCACGAGGAACCGGTCATGCCGCGTCGACCTGGGCTCCAGGTTCACCTCGGTGGTGGTGGCCCACAGCGGTACACCGCTCTGGGACTCCTCCAGCTGCCTGCGCGGCACTGGCTCCCGGGTGGTCATGCTGAGGCGGGGCGCCCCGGCCTTCCTCCAGGTCGCCTGGGACCGGAGAATCTCACTTTCCGGCTGCCCGGGTCAGGGAACTGCGGTAAGGGCCGGCACCTACACCGCCGCGGCGTTCAACGGCCAGCTCCGCAGCCAGTCCACGACCTTCGTCCTCAGCGGCCGGGGTGCGGCCAGGCCATGACCGGCCACACCCGGCCCAGTCGCCATCCGCTCAGCCGTGCACCGAACGTTCTTTAGGCGCCGTCGCATCCAGCCGAATACCTCTCGCCGACCACATTGCCGCGCTCCACCAGGCGGCGCGGGCGCGGGGTGCTGTTGCTTTGGGTACAACTCCCAGTGGCCTGCGGGCGCAACCGGCCCTCGCAGAGCCACCGAGCGAGTGAACATGAAAAGACTGCTCTGGCCCCTGGCAGTGGTCATCGTGCCCGCCATCCTCGGCGTGACCGGGCTGCTCATCGCCCATGCGGCCCCGCCCGCGCCGGCGCCGCCGCCGGACACGATTGCGACCCTCGGGCCGACGGCCTCACCCTCACCGGCCGTCACCAACACGGCCAGCGGCAGACCGCGGCCACCGGCCACCCCCCGGCAGGCGGCCCGGCGCAGGCCACACCGCACCGGTCCCTGGGCCGTGGTCAGCGCCTACTACCGGGACATCGACTCCCACAGGTACGCCAGGGCATGGGCGCTGATCAGCTCAGTTCTGGCGGCCGGTCAGACCTACCAGCAGTTCGTGGCCGGATACACCTGTACGGGCAATGAACAGCCCACCAGGCTGGGCCAGTCCGGTCACCACGTCAGTTTCAACCTGGTGGTGGTCAACCACTGCACCGCCGCGACCCAGTACTACACCGGGACAGACACCGTCCGCGGTGGGAAGATCGTCGCAGCCGACGTCACCAGCACCGGCTGACCCCGCTGTAGCGACCGTGGTTGCCGTGGCCATGGTTGTCAGGGCAGTCTGAGTGAGCTGCAACGCTTATGGAAGCACCCCCGCCGGATCGAAGGGCCACTGATGAAACTGCCTCTCGTTGAGTATGAGGCGCCTAAGACCGTTCCCGAAGCGGTGGAATTGCTGGCTGAGTATCAGGACGAGGCGAGCGTGCTCGCCGGCGGCCAGAGCCTGATCCCGCTACTGGCGCTGCGGCTGGCGCACCCGGCTGTGCTCATCGACATCAACGGCATAGCTGAACTGTCCGGGGTGTCGGCCGCAGACGGCTGGGTGGCAATAGGCGCCATGACGCGGGAGTACGTTGCCGAGGAATCCGAGACCATCGCCGACGCCGTGCCGCTGCTCGCGGCCGCTCTGCCTCTGATCGGTCATGAAGCAATCCGCAGCCGCGGCACGATAGGAGGCAGCCTGGCGCATGCCGATCCGGCGGCGGAGCTGCCGGCCGTCGCCCGGGCGCTGGATGCCGAGTTCGTGGTGTGTGGCCCGTCAGGCGCGCGGGTTGTCCCGGCGGCGGAGTGGTTCGAGGGATACCTCACGACGTCACGCCGTCCCGACGAACTCCTCACAGAGGTGCGCTTCCCGGCCGCAGGACGGGGCACGGGGATCAGCTTTCAGGAGGTCACCCGCCGCCACGGTGACTTCGCCATTGTTGGCCTGGCGGCATCACTGACGCTTTCCGCTGGCGCGATCAGCGATGCTCGGCTGGCGTTTGCCGGCCTGTCCGATGTGCCGGTCCGGGCAGGCGATGCGGAGGATCTCCTGGTCGGCGAGAGGCCGTCGGCCGAGTTGTTCGATGAGGCAGCCCGCCGTGCGACCGACGATATCGACCCGCCAGCCGACCTGCACGGGTCGGCGGAGTACCGGAGGAAGGTCGCGGCCGCTTTGGTGCGCCGCGGCCTGCGAGCGGCCGCGGACAACGCCGGCGAGAGGCAGTGACTGACGGTGGACATCACCCTGAGGGTCAACGGTGCGGCCTGCACGGGCTCGCCGGAGGCGCGCAAGACGCTGGCGGACTTTCTGCGGGATGACCTCAATCTCACCGGCACCCATCTTGGCTGCGAGCACGGGGTCTGCGGTGCGTGCACGGTCATCGTCGACGGCCGGGCGGTGCGCTCGTGCCTGATGCTGGCGGTCCAGGCCGCCGGCAGTGAGGTAACGACGGTCGAGGGGCTGGCACCTGACGGCGGGCTGGGCACACTGCAGCAAGCGATGTGGGATTCACATAGCTTCCAGTGCGGTTTCTGCACGCCCGGGTTCGTCATGCAGGCTGTCGCGTTCCTCGGCGACCACCCTGACGCCGACGAGCAGCAGATCCGCGAAGCGCTGTCCGGCAACATCTGCCGGTGCACCGGCTACCAGAGCATCATCGATGGCGTCCTACTGGCCGCCGAGCGCAATCGTGAGCACTGAGCGGCCGCGCGGCGGCTTGTCCGACGCGCGCGCTCCGGCAGGCACTGAGCGAGGGAGCGACCATGGCAGCAATTGCGGCTGAGCGTTACACCGGCGCCAGCATCAAGCGTTCGGAGGACCCGCGCATCCTTACCGGCGCAGGCCGGTACGTCGACGACATCAAGCTGCCGGGGATGCTGCACGCCGCATTCGTGCGCTCGCCGCTGGCTCACGCTCGTGTGGTCTCCGTTGATGTCTCCGCTGCGCGGGCGCTGCCCGGAGTCGTCGCGGTGCTCACCGGGGCAGAACTAGAAGCAATCACGGTCCCCGGGCCGGATGCGCTGGCGGCGCTGATGGGTGGCGCAGGGCCTACCCCGGAGTTCACCCTGCTTGCGACGGACAAGGTGCGCTTCGCGGGCGATCCAGTAGCGATCGTCATCGCCGAGAGCCGTTACGTCGCCGAGGACGGCTGCGAGCTGGTGGAGGTGGAGTATGACGCACTGCCTCCGGTCACGAATGCGTCCTTCGCGCTCGATCCGAGCAGCCCGCCGCTGTTCGCCAATCTGGGTGACAACATCGCCGGCCCGCACTCGCGCAGCGAGTTCGGTGACGTCTCGGCTACATTCGCTGCCGCTGATCGAGTTACCGACTTCCGCATCGGCGTGCACCGCCACCAGAACGTGCCCATGGAGGGACGCGGCTGCGTCGCGAGCTACGACACCGACCTGGGTGTCATGACGGTGACTGCGGCAACGCAGAGCGTTCATGTCAGCAAGATTGCCGTCGCCATGCGCCTCGGCATGGAGCAGGACAAGGTACGCGTCCTGGCCGGCGATATCGGCGGCTCGTTCGGCCTGAAGATCGGCGCATCACGGGAAGAGCTCGCAGCTGCGGCTGCTTCACGGGCTCTCGGCCGGCCGGTTAAGTGGGTGGAGGACCGCAGCGAAAACCTCACCGCGTCGGGACAGGCACGCGAGGAAAGCTTCGACGTCCGGGCTGCTGTCAGCAACGACGGCGACCTGCTCGGGCTGGACGTGAAGATGGTGATCGACACTGGCGCATACCCCGGTATGGGCACGATGGTTCCGGGAATCGTGGAGGCGATGCTGCCGGGGCCTTACAAGCTCGCGGCCCTAGGTTTCGAATCGACCGCGGTCACGACAAACAAGGCATCGTACGTCGCCTATCGCGGCCCATGGGCGTCCGAGACGTTCGTGCGGGAACGCGTCCTCGACCTCATCGCGAAGGATCTCGGCCTTGATCCGCTGGAGATCCGGCTGCGTAACGTCGCCCCGCGCACCGATCCGCCGGCCGTCATGATTACGGGGCGTCCGCTGGCCGGAGTCACTACACGAGAGTCACTGGAGCGGATCGCCCAGGTCGTGGACTTTCCCGCGTTCCGGCGCCGGCAGGCCGAAGCACGAGCCCGGGGGCGTTACCTCGGCATCGGCGTGGCAACGTTCATCGAGGCCGCTCCCGGCCCGCGCTCGCCGGGGGAGCCCAGCGGCCCGATGAGCATTGAGTCCATGCGCCTTCGGCTCGAGGAAGACGGCATTGTCGCGCTGTTCACCGGCCAGATGCCGCACGGGCAGAGCCACCAGACGACCCTCGCCCAGATCGCCGCCGACGAGTTCGGTGTGCCGTTCGAGCAGGTCCGCGTCGTGGTCGGCGACACCGACGTGGTCCCGTTCGGGATGACCGGCGGCAGCCGGTCGGCCACCATGGCCGGCG
>DASXKD010000616.1:0-6330 GCA_036497045.1 Streptosporangiaceae bacterium
GCGACGTGGCGCCTGGCTCGCAGCCCAGATTGAACGGGACGTTGGGATCGTTGAACCACAGGCCCAGGTGGTACTGGTGGGTGGGAGCAAACGTGGCAGTGCCGCCTGGTGACACCGAGAAGGTCTCGGAGTCGAACACACCCCGCACCGTGGCGCTGCCGGTGCCGCTGCTGTTGGCCTGGATGTCGGTCTGGTACCAGGAGACGCCAAACGGCTTGGCGGGCTGCTGGATGACAAACAGGTCAAAGCCGGCCTTGGCCGGCATGCCCGTCACGGTGACCACCATCGAGTCGTTGAGCGATCCCGTCGTGATGGTCACGTGCCCCGATGCGTTGGGCAGGCACGCGGTGATGCCCGTGGCAGGCACCAGCTTGAACGAGAACGACGAGCTGACCCGGTGCGTGGTCGAGCCAGCGGCAGTGGTCACGCCCGCCACCGCCACAAGGGCTACGGCCACTACAGCGGCCCGGGTGGCCAGCTTGCCCGGGGCCAGCGCCAGCAGGCGCGGGACCAGGGAAAGGGTTCGGTTCATGCCGGTTCCTCCTGCTCTATGGGCCTGGCGAGCGTAAGCCCGGGACAGCCGGCCTCGCTTCCGGGGGGCCACCTAGTCCCGAGAGCGTCTGTTGCCCACCGCACCGGGCGCCAAGGATCAGGCCATGCGCAAGAGGCCATCCACCGCGGCGCTCCCGCCGGGGTGCATGTGGTGGCCCGGGACTGAGCTGGGGCGCCGATGGTGACCAGCCCGGCTGGGTCCGCGCGATCCAAGGCCAGGTCCCAGCGGGTCCGCCCGGCTAGTTGCTGTGTGGCCTCGCGGCGGTCATGCTGCGGTTGTGAAATCTGTCCTGGTAACCGGTGCTTCGACCGGCATTGGCGAGGCGTGTGCGCTGCGCCTGGATCGGCTCGGAGATCGGGTGTACGCCGGTGTGCGCAGTGAGGAGCACGCGCACAGGCTGCGCCAGCGCGGGCCTGGGCCGTCTTGCAGGAGGTGATGGGATGGTCGTCAGCCAGAACGCCGGTGGGCCGAGTCTGCGGTTTGGCGTCAGCTCGATGTGCCTGCCGTTGCGCCGGGTACTCGTCCGGCAGCCCGCCACAGCGGGCGATTTCGCTGCCGCGGCGTGGCGGCAGCCTGATCCGGGGCTGCTCCTGGCGCAGCACGAGGCTTTCTGCGAACTGCTGGCCAGCCTGGGCTGCGAGGTCGACGTCGCCGCCGCGATAGACGGGATGGTCGACGCCACCTATATCAGGGATCCGGGCCTGGTCACCCAGCGCGGTGGTGTGGTGTTCCAGATGTCCAAGCCGGCCCGCCAGGACGAACCTGGCTACCTGGGCACGGCGCTGGAGGCGGCAGGCGTGCCTGTGGTGGCGCGGCTTGACGGCGCAGCCAGGGCCGACGGCGGGGACTTCGTCTGGCTGGACCCGCAGACGCTGGTCATCGGGCGCAGCTACCGGACGAATGCCGCGGGCGTGGCGCAGCTCCGCACGATCATGGCCGCCGAGGGGGTCACGGTGCTGTCCGTGGACCTGCCGCACGACCTCGGCCCGGAGCATGTGCTGCACCTGATGTCGTTCCTCTCCCCGGTCGCCGATGACCTGGCGGTGGTGTTCCCGCCGCTGGCGCCGGTCGCGCTCATAGAAACCCTCGCCGACCGCGGCGTGGGGGTGGTCACCGTGGACGCCGCCGAATACGCGACGATGGCCTGCAATGTGCTGGCTGTCCGGCCACGGCAGGTGATCATGTTGGAGGGAAACCCGGCCACTCGGCGGGCGCTGGAGCAGCACGGCTGTGAGGTGCACTGTTACGACGGCTCGGAGATCTCGCTGAAGGGTGACGGTGGCCCCACGTGCCTGACCCAGCCGTTGCTGCGCGCCACCTGAGTAGGGTTGGGCGGGTGCCCGAGCTGCAGCGCCTGCGCGCCGACCATGCCCCGGCAGTCCTGGCCTTCGAACGGGCGAACCGCGCCTACTTCACCGCCTTCATCTCCGACCGCGGCGATGAGTTCTTCGACCAGTTCACCGAGCGGCACAACGCCTTGCTGGCTGAGCAGGAGGCCGGCACCTGCGCCTTCTACGTGCTCGTCGGCGAGGATGGCTCAGTACTCGGCCGGTTCAACCTGTACGACATTGAAGACGGCACGGCTGTGCTCGGCTACCGGGTCGCGCAGCAAGTCGCCGGCCGCGGCGTGGCGACCGCGAACGTGCGGGAGCTGTGCCGGCTGGCGGCGGCGCAGTACGGGCTGCGCACGCTCAGGGCGGCGGTCACCCGCGATAATGTCGCGTCCCAGAAGGTGCTGACCAAGGCCGGGTTCGTCCCGGTCGGCCCGGCCGACATCGGCGGTAAGCCAAGCACCTGGTATCAGCGCGACCTGGCTGGCGGCTGACCCTGATCGGCCTGGCCCCTCAGACGCCGACCACCGCCGGGTGCTCGCCGTCCTCCGCTACCTAGAGTCCTGACCGGGGCGCCTGCCTCACATGATCAGTGGCAACAAGACCACCGCTAGCGAAGACCAAGGACCGTCAAGAGAGCTTCGTCGATGCCCCACTGCTGTTCCGGGCTGACCCGGCCGACCAGCTCGCCGAGTCTGCTGGCATCGATTGCTCCGACCTGTTCGACCAGCACTCGGGTCGTCTTGCCTAGCAGATCAATTTCGGGGCGGAATGAAGCGGGCCTTGCGCTCAGCGACGTGGGCGCGACGAGTACGACCGAGCGAGGAAGCAACTCGTTGGCTTGCACGATTACTCCGTAGCGGCGGCCCTGCTGTTCATGACCTGTTCCGCGAAGGGGGCGAAACTCATGGACGTCACCCCGGAGCACGCATGCTCTCCATGAATGCGGCTGCTTCGAGGATCTCGCGCCTATCATCTTCGTCGGCCTCAAGGGCTGCTACTTCGGCAGCAAGTGCGGCACGTTGCCGCAGGCGGCTGGCGCTGTCGAGGATCGCTCGGCGTATCGCTTCTGATCGGCTGATGCCAGTGGCCTCGAGTTGTGCGAGCGCCTGCATGGCTTCTGTGTCAAGACGAACGCTGATAGCCGACGACATGCTGAGAGTGTATCACATTATGTCTTACAATGGTGTTGTAGCCAGCGGGCTTCACATGAAGCGAGCTTCTGAAACGGCATGTTCATGGCACGCAGCTGGTACGCGGCGGGCGACAGCTTGTTGGATCTTGCTACTTGACGAGCCAGAGACTCCGGCCGACCAGCAGAAACTTGTTGGAGCGGGGAAGGGAATCGAACCCTCATGACCAGCTTGGAAGGTCGGTGGCCCTGAACGAGGGTGAGCAGGACCGACGTGTGCGCTGGTGGGCGGTGCGCTTCATCCGTGAGTTACCGCCAGTGACCGTAGAAGCTCCCGGTGTGTGGCACAGATGTGGCACGGACGACCCGTGCCTGGCGTTACTGTGCGCCTTCAAACGACGCACTTGTAGGCAATCCTGGCATGTGCTAACTTAGCTTGGCAGGTGCAAGGAAGGATGTTGTGAACGCCGCTGACATCACCGGGGACGAGCTGCTGCGGGTCCTGGCCACACTCGCCAACCCGCACCGGCTGCGCGTGATAGCAGCCCTGGCCGAACAGCGCAACTACGTCAGCCAGCTGGCCCGCGAGCTCGGCATCAGCCGGGCACTGTTGCAGGTCCACCTGCGCAAACTGCAGGCAGCCGGGCTGGTCTCGGCTGTCATCGAGGTTTCAGAAGACGGGAAAGCCATGAAGTTCTACGAGGTGACGCCGTTCACCATCCAGCTGACACCCAAGGAGATCATGGCCGCGGCCACCACCTTGACCGCGGGCAGCGAGCCGGATTCGGAGGTGGGTCATGAGTAGCGCGGTCGCTGTCGCCTTCGTCGCCGTCGTCCTGGTCGTCGGTGGCCTGATCGGCTACGCGATCTACCAATGGGGACGGCAACATGCCATCAGCAACAAGACACGGGCCGAGCTGACCACCAGCGAGGAATACCGGCGCCTGTCGGAAATGGCTATCACCGCCCAGGAGCACACCGACCTGAAACTCGCCGAGATCAACATGCAGCTCGCCCAGCTCCGCGACCAGCTGGACCAGGTGCAGAAAGTCCTCAAAGACGTCGAGTAAAGCCAGCCAGCGGAAGCCGCATACCGAACCGTCTCGCACAGAAAGTCAGCAGACCCATGAACCACGACACCGATGACGACCGCATGACCACTGCCGAGCAGCTCGCCGGACACGAGCCGCGCGCTGCCGCCGAAGCCTTCCATGCCATCGCCTGCGACGACGAGGTCGGTGACGAGATACGCCTATCCGCGGCCGAACAGCTCGCCGCTCTCGGCTCGCCTGCCGCCGCCCAGGCCTGCCTGGCCATCGCCTGCGATGACAACGTCGGCGACGAAGTGCGCCTGTCCGCGGCCGAACTGCTGCCCGCGGTCGATCCCAGTGCCGCGGCCCAGGCCTGCCTGGCCATCGCCCGTGATGACAACGTCGGCGACGAGGTGCGTCTGTCCGCGGCCGAACTGCTGCCCGCTCGCACGCCCTGACGCCAACCGGCCAGCGCAACCACCACGGCGTGATCGGCTGTACCACCTCGGACCCGGTACGGGCTCGAACGCGTGACCTACTGCTTAGTGGTCGCGCCCGTTAGTTCGTCGGGGGTAGAGGTCATGCCGCCAGCGCGTGGGGCTGGGTCGTGTTGTGGGTGTCGATGCGGTGCAGCAGGTCGTGGAGGTCGGTGCGGGTGAACTTCCAGTTGAAGGGCCTGGCGATGGCGTTGTAGCGGGTCTCGAACGCGGCCAGGCGGTCGCGGATCTGGTCCAGGCTGGTGAAGTCGTTGGGATTGAGGGCTTTGCGCTGGATGATGGAGAAGTAGATTTCCGCCTGGTCCAGCCAGGAGGCGTGGGTGGGCAGGTGGATCAGGTGCGCGTTCGGCCAGGCCTTGGTCATCCTCTGGGCCGAGGCGGCGCCGCGGTGGGAGGACCCGTTGTCCACGATCCAAAACACCCGGTCCGCGCTGGCATACGGCTCGGCGGTCATCACCTGCTGCACCAGCCGGGAGAACGGGGCGATCCCGGTGGTGGGTTCGCACCGGCCGGTGACCTGCCCGCGGCGGACATCCCAGGCGGCCAGGTAGGCCAGGGCGCCGCCGCGCTTGTAGTCGTGCTCCACCCGCATCGCGCGGGCCCTGCCTGGCGGCAAGGTGGGGTGGCAGCGGCAGCGCGCCTGGATGGAGGTCTTCTCATCGGCGCAGATCACATGGTCGCCTGCGCCCAGCGGCTCGCCGTCCCAGAACCCGGCATACAGGTCCAGCACCCGGGCGGCTTTCACCGCGAATTGGGGGTCGCGGACGGAGATCCAGGACCGGTGCTGCCAGGGCTTGAGAGCGTCGCCGGCCAGCCACCGGCCGATGGTGGCCGCCGAAGCCGCGATGCCGCAGCGGGCCGCTAGTTCGCGGGCCAGGTCCGGGCCGCTCCACCGCGACAGCGGCACGCCAGACTCGGCCGGCAGCGCGCACGCCAGCGCGATCACCTCGGCCCGGTCGGCGGCGGTGAACACCGGCGGCCGCCCGCTGCGCGGGGCATCTTTCAGCCCCGGCAGCCGCCCGGCCGCGAACCGGCGGCGCCACTTGCGGACGGTGTCCGTGCACACTCCCAGCTCCACGGCGATCGCGGCGTTGGCCTGGCCGCCCGCCGCTGCCAGCACGATCCGCGCTCGCAGCCAGTCCCGGTATGCCCCGCGCGCCGACCGGGCCCGGGCTGCTAACGCCGCTTCTTCCGCGCCGGACAAGACAATCAGGTACGGGCTCTTTACACGCATGTGCTCGTTGTGCCCACCCGCAGCACCGCACACCAGGACCGCGACGACCATCAGGCAGGATGACAGTCGTGGCCACCTACCCGGACTCGACCAAGACGTCCCTGGAACAGCGCCTGCGCGCCCGGGCCCGCGAACGCTGGCCCCAGATCACCAGCCTGCAGATCCGCCACCGGGGCACCTTCAGCTACATCGACGCGACCCTGGCCGACGCCACCACGCTCAAGCTGTGCCGGCTGCGCTACGTCGGCTCCGCCCACCAGTGGCAGTTCGCGATCTACCGCGCCAGCCACGACGACTACGACGAATCGGTCTTCCCCACCGGCCTGCCCGTCGGCACCTGCCAGCAAGCCCTCGACACCGCCTGCGGCCTCTACCTCAACGACCCCACCGCCTGGATCTGACCCCCGACGAACTTACGGGCGCGACCACTTAGCTGTGGCGCTAGGCCGCCGCCGGGAGCCGGGTAGACCGAGACGTGAGACCGGGACTCGGCGGTGAACTCGGCTCCGGCCCAGTCGGCGTGCCGCGCCTCTAGCTCGAACCCGGCGAGCT
>DASXKD010000617.1:0-5185 GCA_036497045.1 Streptosporangiaceae bacterium
TAAGCAAGGGGTGGTCAGTGGGTAGTGGCAATGCCATCCGAGGGAGCCGCGTAGGCGCGGGCCCCATGGGCGAGGCGGAACGTGGCGAGGCAGCACCGCGGATACGCGTGTCCTTCTGGTGCGCAAACAACCATGAGACACGGCCGAGCTTCGCAACGGATGCGGCGGTCCCGGAGCACTGGGACTGCCCCCGGTGCGGCTTCCCGGCCGGCCGGGACGAGGCCCACCCCCCCGACCCGCCGCACAGCGAGCCCTACAAGACGCATCTGGCCTATGTGAAGGAGCGGCGCACCGACACCGACGGCGCCGCCATCCTCGCCGAAGCACTCGGCCGCATCAGGCGCGCATAACCGGCCCTAGGTCGTCGCCCTCCGGAGCCGACAGGGCCCAGGCCCCCGCGACGAACTTGCAGGGGCCGCAGGCCACCAGGGGTTCCGGTGGGTCGCTCCCCCCGATCACTAGTACTAGTGGGCGAAGCCTTGGCGCTTGCCTTCGGGGACCAGCGGTGGGCAGCCGTGCGGGTATGCGGCCAGCGCGCGCCAGTGGTGGTCCAGGTCGGCCAGGAACAGGTCGGCCAGGTCCGTGGTGAAACCGTTGCGGATCACCAGCCGGATGACGGCCATGTCGGTGAGATCCGCGGGGAAGGTGTAGGCGGGCACCAGCCAGCCGCGGGCGCGCAGCCGTTCGGACAGGTCGAACACCGAGTAATTGGCCTGCGGGTCCGCAATCTTGAACGCGAACACCGGGAGTTCGCGCCCCTCACTGATCAGCTCGAACGGGCCCATCTTGGCGATGCGCCCGGACATGCGCACGGCAACGTCCTGGCACGCCTGGTGCACCCGCTGGTACCCGGAAAAGCCGAGCCGCAGGAAGTTGTAGTACTGGGCGGCCACCTGCGCGCCGGGCCGGGAGAAGTTCAGCGCGAACGTCGGCATCTGGCCGCCGAGGTAGTTGACGTTGAACACCAGGTCCTTGGGCAGCGCCTGCTCCTCGCGCCATACCACCCAGCCGACCCCCGGGTACACCAGGCCGTACTTGTGGCCGGATGCGTTGATCGAGGCGACCCGGGGCAGCCGGAAGTCCCAGACCAGGTCCGGCTGGAGGAACGGCGCGACGAACCCGCCGGACGCGCCGTCCACGTGGATCGGCACGTCCGGGCCGCCACCGGCGGCCAGCCGGTCAAGTTCGGCGTTGATCTCGCCGACCGGCTCGTAGCTGCCGTCCATGGTGGACCCGAGCACCGCCACCACGCCGATGGTGTTCTCGTCGCACTGCGCCGCCGCTTCCGGCCCGGTCAGGTGATAACGGCCGGGTGCCATCGGCACCCACTTCGGCTCCACCTGCCAGTAGCGGCAGAACTTGTCCCAGCACACCTGCACGTTCGTGCCCATCACCAGATTGGGCGGGGCGGTGGGGTGAGAGCTAGCACTGGGGCGGTCGGTCGCCGCCTTCGCCGCGCGACGCCGCTCCCGCCAGCGCCACAGCAGCGCCATCCCGGCCAGCATGCAGGCCTCGCTGGACCCGGTGGTGGAACAGCCGGTCGCGTTCACGCCCTCCGGCGCGTGCCAGAGGTCGGCGAGGATGTTGACGCAGCGCGCCTCCAGTTCCGCGGTCTGTGGGTACTCATCCTTGTCGATCATGTTCTTTGCCAGGCACTCGGTCATGAGCAGCTGCGCCTGGGGTTCCATCCAGGTGGTGACGAACGTGGCGAGGTTCAGCCGGGCGTTCCCGTCCAGCAGCAGCTCGTCCCTGACCACCTGCAGCGCGGTATCGGGCAGCATCTGGTGCCGGGGGAGCGCGTGCCTGGGCACCGGCTCCCGGGCGAGCCGGACATACACGGGATTGATGTCGAATTCAGAAGGCCCGCCCGAATGCCGGGCGTCGGTGTGCAAGGGCATAAGCATGGATTGTCGCAGGGGCCCGGCCCGCAGGCCAGGGCGCTTCGCGGCGCCCGGGTCGCGGGATCGGACCTCCCTGATGAGAGCATGGCCGGAGCGGAAGGGGAGGATGCGACAATGAGACTTCCGGTCAGCCCGCCGGTCGCGCCGATGCTCGCCAAGGCGGTCAAGGAGATACCCGACGGCCCGTACAGCTACGAGCCGAAGTGGGACGGATTCAGGTCCATCATCTTCCGTGACGGTGACGAGGTGGAGATCGGCAGCCGTAACGAGCGGCCGATGACGCGCTACTTTCCGGAACTCGCCGCCCAGATCATCGAGCAACTGCCCGAGCGGTGCGTGATCGACGTGGAGATCGTCATCCCCGACGGCGAAGGCGCCCGGCTCGACTTCGAGGCGCTGCTGCAGCGGATCCACCCGGCAGCGAGCCGGGTGAACCTGCTGGCCGGCCAGACCCCCGCCCACTTCGTGGCGTTCGACCTGCTCGCGCTGGGGGACACCGACTACACCGCGCGGCCGTTCAGCGAGCGCCGGGCCGCGCTGGAAGACGCTCTCGCCGCGGTGCGTGCCCCGCTGCACGTCACCCCGGCCACCACCGACCGGGAGGTGGCCGGCCGGTGGTTCTCCCAGTTCGAGGGCGCCGGTCTTGACGGCCTGATCGCCAAGCCGCTGGACGGCGGGTACGAACCGGACAAGCGGGTCATGTTCAAGGTCAAGCACGAGCGGACCGCCGACTGCGTGGTGGCGGGCTACCGGACGCACAAGTCAAGCGAAGAGGCGATCGGATCGCTGCTGCTCGGCCTGTTCTCCGACGACGGCAAGCTGGCCAGCGTGGGCGTGGTCGGCGCGTTCCCGATGGCCCGGCGGCGGGAGCTGTTCACCGAGATGCAGCCGCTTGTCACCACGTTCGAGGGACACCCGTGGAACTGGGCCAGGCCGGAAGGTGTGGTGGGCACCCCGCGAGAGGCCGAGGTCAGCCGGTGGAACTCGGGCAAGGACCTGTCGTTCATCCCGCTGCGCCCCGAGCGGGTGGCCGAGGTGCGCTACGACCACATGGAAGGCCGCAGGTTCCGGCACACGACCCAGTTCGTTCGCTGGCGCCCCGACCGGGAACCGCGGTCGTGCACCTATGCGCAGCTCGAAGAGCCGGTCAGCTTCGATCTTGGCGACATCCTGGGGTAACCGGCTGGACAGCCCCCGCCCCCGGCCCAGCCCCGCGCGGGCCCGGAGGGCTACGGGCCGGGGGTCAGCCCGGGGTCAGCCCGCGCTGCGCCGCACGTAGCGGCAGAGCAGGTGGCCCTCGTCCTCCAGGGCGTGGGCGAGCGTGAACGGCAGGGTGCCACCACCCGGCATCGGCAGGCCGCCGGTCACGATCCGGCCGGCCTCCGGGCCGGCCAGCAGCGGACTGACGGTGAGACACAGCTCGTCGAGCAGGCCCGCTTCGGCGAGCTGGGCCAGCATGTGCGGGCCGCCCTCGCAGGAGATCCGCTGGTACCCGCGCTCGGCCAGCGAGTCCACCGCGGCCATCAGGTCGACACTGGCCTCGCCTGCGACGATCACCTCCGCGGTCCGCGCGGCCGCGGCCCGCCGGCCAGGCAAGGCGGACGCGGTGGTGATGACGATTGTCCGGGCGTGCGGGGGAGCGTCGGCGAGCAGCGCGCTGCCGAGGTCCAGGTCGAGCGCACGGGTGACCACGGCGATCGGCGGGGACGGCGGCCGGCCGTCCCGCAGCCAGGCCCAGCGCTGCCCCTCGGACTGCGGCCGCACCGGCCCGTAGCCTTCGGCGCGCGCCGTGCCCGCGCCGACCAGGATCACATCGGCGTGTGCCCGGAGCATGGCGAACACCTGCTGGTCCGCCTTATTGGACAGGCCGCCGGACCGCCCGTCCACGGTGGCGGCGCCGTCCAGGCTGGCCACCATGTTCGCCCGCAGCCAGCGCGCTGGCGGCGCGCCCAGGCCCGGGTAGTCGTACAGCGCCGCGAGGGCGGCATCGTCAAGGGCGCAGCCGCCCGGATAGACCTGGCGCATCACCGCAGTCAATCAGACCGTCAGCCCGGCCGGCAGCCGGGGCCGACCGCACGCCGCGCAGATCGCGAAACGCTCAGACGTAAAATTCCTGGCCCGGTCCTGGCTGCTGACCGGCACGCTCACTATCTGCAGGTACTCAACGGGCATGGGCGTCCTTTCGCCCAGCCTCCGCGCCCGGGCAGGCAGCATGATGGGCCCGGCGCACCTGCGGTGCCGCCCGCTAAGGCTCGCTGGGCGCGCTGCGGCGCAGTACCACCATGGAGAAGCTGGTGAGCGCCACGTGGTCGCCGGCGGCAACCTCCGGCCGGTCCGCCGGTGCTGCCAAATCGTCCGCCGCGGTGTCGGCCACCACCGTCCAGCGCTCGCCGTACTTGACGCCCGGCACCGTGAAGTCCGTTGTCCGCTGCTCCGCGGAGAACATGACCAGGAACGAGTCGTCGCGGACCCGTTCACCGTGCGGGCCGGGCTCGGTGATGGCGTCACCGTTCAGGAAAACCGTCATGGCGAGCCCGTGCGCTCCCCAGTCCTCGTCGGCCATCTCCCGGCTGTCCGGGGTGAGCCAGGCGATGTCCGACAGGTGCCCGTCGCCGGCCGGATGGCCGCGGAAGAACCGGCGCCGCCGGAACACCGGATGCTCGCGGCGCAGCGCGGACAGTGCGCGGGTGAAGCCGAGCAGGCCGGCCTCGCTGCCCGCGGCGTCCCAGTCCACCCAGGAAATCTCGTTGTCCTGGCAGTAGGCGTTGTTGTTGCCGCGCTGGGTGCGCCCGAGCTCGTCGCCGGCCAGCAGCATCGGGACGCCTTGCGCGCAGAACAGCGTGGCCAGGAAGTTGCGCCGCTGCCTGGTCCGCAATGCGTTCACCACCGGGCCGTCCGGCCCTTCGGCGCCGCAGTTCCAGGATCGGTTGTCGTCGGTGCCGTCCCTGTTGCCCTCGCCGTTGGCCTCGTTGTGCTTGGTGTTGTAGGACACCAGGTCGGCCAGGGTGAAGCCGTCGTGGCAGGTGGCGAAGTTGACCGAGGCGACAGGGCGGCGGCCGCTGGTCTCGTAGAGGTCACTGGAGCCCGACAGCCGGGACGCGAACTCCGGCAGCGCCGCGGGCTCGCCGCGCCAGAAGTCGCGCACGGTGTCCCGGTACTTGCCGTTCCACCCACTCCACAACGGCGGGAACTTGCCGACCTGATAGCCGCCCTCACCCACGTCCCAGGGCTCGGCGATCAGCTTCACCTGCGACACCACCGGATCCTGCTGGACCAGGTCGAAG
>DASXKD010000618.1:0-13739 GCA_036497045.1 Streptosporangiaceae bacterium
CAACTGCCTCAACTTCGGCTCACCCGAGGACCCGGGCGTCATGTGGCAGTTCGCCGAGACCGTGCGGGGCCTCGCGGACGGCTGCGCGTTCCTGCGCACCCCGGTGACCGGCGGCAACGTCAGCTTCTACAACCAGACCGGGCAGGTGCCGATCAACCCCACGCCGGTGGTCGGCGTGCTCGGCATCCTCCCCGACGTGCGGCGGCGGCTGTCGCTCCGGTTCCGCCGCGCCGGGGCCCGCCTGGTGCTGCTCGGCCGGACGGGTGCGGACTTCGGCGGGTCGGCCTGGGCCTGGGCGGTGCACGGCCACCTGGGCGGCCGGCCCCCCGCCGTGGACCTGGCCGCGGAGCGGGCGCTCGCCGCGGTGCTCACGTCGGCGGCCGAGGAAGGCCTGCTCGCCGCGGCGCACGACCTGTCCGACGGCGGCCTGGCCATCGCCCTGGCCGAATCGTGCCTGGCCGGTGCGACCGGCGCACAGGTGAGCCTGCCCGGCGACCCGTTCACCATGCTGTTCAGCGAGTCGCCCGCGCGGGTGGTGGCCGAGGTCGCCCCCGGCGCGGAAGCGGCGCTCACCACGCTGTGCGAGCGGCACCTGGTCCCGCTGACGGGCCTGGGCACGCTGGGCGGCGACCGGCTGGAGGTCACGGGCTGCTTCACCGTGACACTGGAGGAACTCGCCGCGGCGCGTGCCGGGGTGCTTTCGGCTCTGTTCGGCTGAGGTGCCGTGACCGCCGCCGGTGAGAGGGCCGCCCAGCGGCTGCGTGCGGCCCTGGACGAGCAGCGGGCCGCGCTCGGCGAGCCTGCCTGGGCCGGGTCAGGTGATCTGGAGGCGCTCGGCCGTGCCTGCACGTTCGCGGTCTTTCAGGCCCTGGCCGCGGGGCAGGCGCCGCACTCCGGCGCACTGCGAGAGACGGCCAGGTACCTGGCCGCGCTGCTTGCTGCCCAAGCCCCCGGACGGGCGGTGGAGGTCCGGGTGCCGCCGTATGTGGCGGTCCAGTGCATCGAGGGCCCCAGGCACACCCGGGGCACGCCGCCCAACCTCGTGGAGATGGACCCGGTGACCTGGGTCCGGCTGGCGGTCGGCTTGACGAACTGGGCCGACGCGCTCGAGGCGGGCGCGGTGCGGGCCAGCGGGGTCCGCGCTGACCTGGGCCCTTACCTGCCCGTGCTGGAGATGCCGGGGGCAGTCGGCGCGGAACATTAGACTGACCAGGTGGTCAAGCCCGATGGCCGACTCACCGGCGACTTGGATCCGGAGGATCGGCCTCCCCGGGACGCGTGCGGTGTATTCGGCGTCTGGTCCGGGGATGAGGACGTCGCCAAGCTGGCCTATTACGGCATCTATGCGCTGCAGCACCGCGGCCAGGAGTCGGCCGGCATCGCCGTCAGCGACGGCGTGCGGATCGTCGTCTACAAGGACATGGGCCTGGTGGCCCAGGTGTTCGACGAGCGCGTGCTGAGTTCCCTGCACGGTCACATCGCGGTCGGGCACTGCCGCTACTCCACGAGTGGGTCTTCGGTGTGGGAGAACGCCCAGCCGACGTTCCGGCCCACGCCGGCCGGCGGCGTCGCCCTCGGCCACAACGGAAATTTGATCAATACGCTGGAACTGGCCGCCCTGGCTGCCCCGGTGGACGGTCGTCCGGGGCTGGCCGGCACGTCCGACACCGACGTGCTGACGGCGTTGTTCGCCAGCCCGGCCCACGCCACCCTGATGGAGGCCGCACTGGCCACGCTGCCGCTGGTACGCGGGGCCTATTCGCTGGTCTTCGCCGACGAGCGGACCCTGTACGCGGCGCGGGACCCGCAGGGTTTCCGGCCGCTTGTGCTCGGCCGGCTTGCCCATGGCTGGGTCGTGGCCAGTGAAACGGCGGCCCTGGACATCGTCGGCGCCCAGTTCGTCCGCGAGGTGGAGCCGGGGGAGTTGATCTCCATCGACGCCGGCGGGGTCACCTCGGCCACGTTCGCCCCGGCACAGCCGCGGGGCTGCCTGTTCGAGTACGTGTACCTGGCCCGCCCCGATACCACCATCGCTGGCCGGGGCGTGCAGGCGACGCGGGTGGAGGTGGGCCGCCGCCTCGCCACCGAGCACCCGGCCGAGGCCGATCTGGTCATCCCGGTACCCGAGTCGGGGACCCCGGCCGCGATCGGTTACGCGCAGGCCAGCGGCATCCCCTACGGTCAGGGGCTGGTAAAGAACTCCTACGTGGGCCGCACGTTCATCCAGCCGAGCCAGACGATTCGCGAGCGCGGCATCCGGCTGAAGCTGAACCCGCTGCGGGACGTGATCGCGGGCAAGCGGATCGTCGTGGTGGATGACTCGATCGTGCGCGGCACCACCCAGCGCGCCATCGTCGGAATGCTCCGTGAGGCGGGCGCTGCCCAGGTGCACGTGCGTATCTCCAGCCCTCCGGTGCAGTGGCCGTGCTTCTACGGGATCGACTTCGCCACCCGCGCAGAACTGATCGCCGGCGGTCTCGCCGTCGAGCAGATCCGCGAGTCCATCGGGGCCGACTCGCTCGGGTTCATCTCCCTGGCGGCGCTGACCGAGGCGACCACGCTGCCCGCACACCGCCTGTGCCGGGCCTGCTTCGACGGTGACTATCCGGTTCCGGTTGCCGAGGCCGAGCGCGGCAAGCACGTGCTGGAAGGCACGGCGGCAGCCGGGGTGCGCCAGTGACCAGTGCTGGCCCGGGGGAGGACTCTGCCTCCCCGGGGGCAAGCCCCCGGACCCCGCGGCCCTGGGATCCCCCGATGGCGCCCGGGCCGCGTGACTCCGTCACCCCGCCTGGGCCGCGTGACTCCGTCACCCCGCCTGGGCCGGGCGGTGCGTCTGCCTACCGGGCTGCCGGGGTGAGCATCGAGGCAGGGGACCGCGCCGTGGCCTTGATGCGAGACGCCGTCGCGCGGACCTCGGGCCCCGAGGTGGTCGGCGGGATCGGCGGGTTCGCGGGCCTGTTCGACGCCTCCCGGCTGGCCGGCTACCGGCGCCCGCTGCTGGCCACGGCCACCGACGGGGTGGGCACCAAGGTGGTGATCGCCCAGCGGCTGCGCCGGTACGGCACGATCGGGCTCGACCTGGTCGCGATGGTGGTGGACGACCTGGTCACCTGCGGCGCCGAACCGTTGTTCATGACCGACTACGTGGTGTTCGGCACCTTGGTGGCCGAGCGGGCCGCCGAGGTCGTCCGGGGCGTGGCCCGAGGATGTGAGCTGGCCGGTTGCGCCCTGCTCGGCGGCGAGACCGCCGAGCATCCGGGCCATCTGGGCCCCGATGACTTCGACCTGGCCGGCGCGGCGACCGGTGTGGTGGAGGCGGACGCCCTGCTTGGGCCGGACCGGGTGCGGGCCGGGGACGCCATCCTCGCGCTGGCCTCTTCGGGGCTGCACGCCAATGGATACTCACTGGTCCGGCGGGTGATCGGGGAGGCGGGCCTGGCCCTGGACTCCGAACCGCCGGAACTCGGCCGGCCGCTTGGCGAGGAACTGCTGACGCCGACCACGATCTACGCGCGGGACTGCCTGGGCCTGGCCGCCGAGTGTGATGTGCACGCGTTCGCGCATGTGACCGGGGGCGGGCTGGCCGCCAACCTGGCCCGTGTGCTGCCCACCGGAACAGGTGCCACCGTGCACCGCGGGACCTGGCATCCGCCCGCGGTCTTCGGCCTGCTGGCGGGGCATGGCGGGATCGGCCAGGACGAGATGGAGCGAGTCTTCAACATGGGCGTCGGCATGGTGGCCGTGGTGGGGGCGGACGACGCCGACCGTGCCGCGGAACTGCTCAACGCGCGCGGTATACCTACCTGGCGTGCCGGTGAAGTCACGCCCGGGGAAGACACGCGCCTAGTGGGTGCCTACCGGACCTGAGGGAACCTAGTCCGCGTCGTCGTCTTCTTCTTCGCCGGCGTAGTCGTCGAAGTCGCTGTAACGATCGGCGAGTTCGGAGGATGCGTGGTCGTTGTTGTCCGGCACGCTATCTCCACCGACGCCCAGCTCGGTCCGCAGCCGGTCAAGGTCAGTGCCGCCGCTGTTGTACTTAAGCTGGCGTGCCACCTTTACCTGCTTGGCCTTGGCTCGGCCGCGCCCCATTGGCTCGACCCCCTCGACATGTGGAGCCTTGCCTAGGCCCCTGTTCCCTGCACTGAGCAATACGGGCTTCGTGCACATGGTGCGGCGCGTCGTTCTCCAGCATCTGAAGCGCGACGCGCGTTCGAGCCCGCATGCATCTATAACGGTACCTGCTTTGCGCCGCGCGCGCTTCCCAGCCGCACTTGCAATCCTCACCCCGCCGCCCCGCGCTCCAATCTCTCGCCCCGCCGCCTGGCGCTCGGATCCTGCGTCTCGCCGCCTCGCGTTCCGATCCCGCACCCCGCCGCCTCGCGTTCCGATCCCGCGCCCCGCCGCCTCGCGTTCCGATCCCGCACCCCGCCGGCCCCACCCATGGTCTTTGCCCGCCGGCTCAGCCAGGCAGCCAGATGCCCCTGAGCCGGCCAACCTCGGCCATCCGCCGCTCGGCTAGCCGGTCGGCGGCCACGGCGGGCGGCACGCCCTCCTCGTCCGCCAGCGCGAAGATCCTCTTGGCTGTCTGGTAAATCTTCTCGGCCCGTACGCTGGCCCGCTCGAAGTTGAAGCCGGCCCGCTCGTCCGCCACCTGGATCACCCCGCCGGCGTTGACCAGGTAGTCGGGGGCGTAGAGGATCCCGCGGTCGGCGAGGACCTTCTCCAGCCCGGCATGCGCGAGCTGGTTGTTGGCGCCGCCGCAGACGATGCGGGCGGACAGTGCCGCCACCGAATCGTCGGTGAGCGCGCCGCCCATCGCGCACGGTGCGTAGATTTCGAGCGGGCAGGCGAGCAACTCGGCCTGGCCGCTGACGGCCTGCACGCCCGGGTGGGCGGCCTGGGTTCGCTCGATGGCCGCGGGACTGACGTCGCAGATCACAACCCGGGCGCCAGCGTCGATCAGGTGGCCGACCAGGCGGCGGCCCACCTTGCCCACTCCCTCGACCCCGACCAGGCGGTTCTCCAGGCTGTCCGAGCCCCAGGTGTGCTCCGCTGCGGCCCGCATCCCGTGGAACACCCCGATCGCGGTCAGGATGGAGGAGTCGCCGCCGCCGCCGTTGAGCACGGTCCGCCCGGTGACGTACCGGCACTCGCGGGCCACCACGTCCATGTCCTCGCTGTAGGTGCCGATGTCGCACGCGGTCACGTACCGCCCGCCCAGCGATTCCACGAACCGGCCGTACCCCCGCAGCAGGGCCTCGGACTTGAGTTTGGCGGGGTCTCCGATGATCACGGCCTTGCCGCCGCCGAGATCTAGGTCGGCCAGGGCGTTCTTGTACGCCATCGCCCGGGACAGGTTCAGCACGTCGGCCAGGGCCGCGTCCTCCGACGGGTAGGGGAAGAACCGCGTGCCGCCCAGTGCCGGGCCGAGCGCGGTGGAATAGATAGCGATGATCGCCCGCAACCCGGTCTGCGGGTCCTGGCAGAACACGACCTGCTCGTGCCCGCCGCGTGGGGTGGATGCGGTTGCGGAAGCGTCCTGGGGGTAACCGGAGGCGCTGCCGCTGGGACTACTCGCGAAGACGTTCGTCACTGTGGTGACTCTCCTGGCGTTGTCCCGCGTCCTCGTCGACGCGGACTCGCGACAAGCGTATGCCCGGCTGCCCGTGCGCGGCCCGGCCTCGATGGCGATCCGCCTGGCTCTCATGATCACGGACGATTTTCCGCCGTTTTCGGGGGGGAAATCGTCCGTGATCATGGATACCGGGCAAGATGGGTGCGGGGGGAGGGATGTAAATGAACAAATCCCGGGTCAGGGCGGCGGGTGTCGCCGTGGCTGCGACCGCGTTGCTGGTCGGGCTGGGTACCGCTGTCCCGGCCGCCGGTGCCGCCGCACCGGCGGGGCACGTACTGGCCGCGCACACCGGGCCGACCGCGCATACGGGGCCGGCCGCGCATACCGGGCCGGCCGCGCATACCGGGCCGGCCGCGCGCAGCGTGGCAGCCCCGCACGCCCTCGCGGCCCGCGCCACTCCGGCGCCCTTCGTGATCATCATGATGGAGAACCACGGCCTGCACCCAGTGCTGAACGATCGCACGGACATGCCCTACCTGAACAGCCTGTGGCGCGGCGGCACCAGCCTGGATTTCACTCACTACGCCGCGCTCAGTCACCCGAGCCTGCCCAACTACCTCGGTATGGCCTCGGGGTTCACCCAGGCCGGCTCCGATGCGGTGCACCCGGGCCAGTTCGCGGGCCCGGCGATCTGGGACCAGCTCACCCAGGCTGGCGTGTCCTGGGGGATCTTCGAGGAGGGCATGCCGAATGCGTGCTCGCCGAGTATCACCTACAACGACCCGGTGACCGATGGGCAGTACCTGCTCCGGCATGACCCCGGCATCCCGTTCAGCACCGTCTACCAGAGCGCCGAATGCCAGCAGGTGCAGCCGCTCACCGCGCTCAGCTACGCCAGCCTGCCCGCGGTCAGCTTCATCACCCCGAACGCCTGCGATGACATGCACGGGCTGACCGCCGCCCAGCTCGCCAGCACCGGTTTCACCAACTGCCTCAAGGGCTCCGACGCGCTGGAACAGCGCTCGGACCAGTGGCTGTCCCAGATCGTGCCGAACCTGACGGCGGCCGGCGCGACGGTATTCATCACGTTCGACGAATGCTGCGCGGCCACCCTCAGCCCGATGTATGCGCTGGAGACCGGCCCCGCCGTCACGCCCGGGTCCGACGGCACCAGTTACTCGCACTATTCGGTGCTGGCGGGGATCGAGGATGCTTACGGACTGTCACTGCTCGGCGGTGCGGCCACCGCGAACCCCATCCCTATCCCATAGCAACACCCAGCGTCCGGTAATGATGTCGTGTCGTGTCGTGGCTAGGTCGCGCGATCGCCACGTGCCAGGATTTCTGGGTGCTTCCCTACGCCGCATACCTGCGTGTCTATGAACCCCTCTCGGCGTTCCCCGAGGCTGACGGCCGGCGCTGGGCTGACTACGCGGCATCGGCGGGCCGGCCTCGCCGCGCCGGAGCGCTCGCCGCGGAACGGGCGGAGTCGCTGGCCAGAGCGGTCGCCTCGCCGCCGCGGCCTGCCCCCGAGCAGGAGAGCGATGATGCCTACGTTCGGTGGTTGGAGGGCGTCACCTACATCTGCCCGTGGCAGACCAGGCTGCGGTCCTGGCTGGTGCTGTCCCGGCTGCGGACGGCGGCGCCGTCGCTGACCAGGGCCGCCTTCGCCACGCACCACGCCGACGCGGCGGTGCGCGACTTCGCGCGCTGGCGCAGCCAGGAGTACTCGCCGCGGGTGTACATCCAGGCGAGCACCTGGTCGGTGCCGTTCGCCTGGTTCGTCCCTTTCGCCGTGGATGAGCGCTGGCTGGTGCTCGGGGCGTCCAGCGAGCCGGGCGAGGGTGGCAGGGCGACCGCCGCCGGGACGCGCACGCTTGTCTACGCGACCGCGATGAGCCAGGCGCGCACCCGGGTGGCCAAGGCACTGGCAGTGATCCGCCCGGCCAGCAGCCCGCGGGCCGCGGCGCCGTGGGGCGGTGATCCGGCGGCGCTGCTGGCCGAGCTTCGCGAGGTCGGCGCCTGGCTGGAGGAGTTCCACCCGCGCTCCCTGGTGGAACTGGATTATGGCGGGCTGGTGCACCTGCTCGACGACGGCGCGCTCTGCTCGGACCAGTCCGTAGCGGAGGCGTCCGCCTCGATCAGTGCCGTGGCCGCCGGAGAGGTCGAGTTCGCGACGGCCATGTACCAGCGATTCGTGCGGCGCTGGCGGGCGCTGGAGGCGCTCGGACAAGCGTCCTGAGCGGCACGAGATGACTTTCCGGATCCTCGCCGTCACAAGCCATAAGTATCACTAGAATTACGCAGCGTGACACAAATCTGCGGACCAAAGGGGACATGTGCCGCAGAATCTTTGCTCCCGGTGGTCGACTTGTCACCGCTGGTGATGGCAATATGGTCTCAGTGAGCCATATAGGACATCCACGGCAGGGCTCCACCCCCGAGCCAGGAAGAGCTACACAACGCAGGATCGCGGTACTGGTCCAGGAGGAGAGGCCATACACATGTCCGCACGCACACCCCAAGCTGAACCGCTTCTGACGCCAGCCGAGGTTGCCACGATGTTCCGCGTGGATCCCAAGACCGTGACGCGGTGGGCGAAGGCCGGCAAGCTCACGTCAATTCGCACCCTGGGCGGCCACCGGCGGTACCGGGAGACGGAGGTCCGTGCGCTGCTCGCAGGTGCCCCGCAGCCTCGGTCGGAGTAGTCCCGCTCATCCGCGGTGGACGGCACCCGGGATGGGGCCGTCGAGGAGACGGGCCTGAGGGCGCGGGGGAAGAATCCAGACCCACGGGGAAGAGACCTGAACTGCCAGGCAAACACCAACAGGAGTGCCTGATTCCGGCGGTCTCGGGTCGCCATCGGCGCCAGGCCAGCGCGGGGCGTGGGCTGTCGCAGGTGAGGCGGACAATCTGATAC
Source organism: Streptosporangiaceae bacterium (assembly GCA_036497045.1). GTDB lineage: Bacteria > Actinomycetota > Actinomycetes > Streptosporangiales > Streptosporangiaceae > DASXKD01. Next base: position 8,496 of record DASXKD010000618.1, read on the forward strand.
GTGCGCATCGGTGTGGTCGGCGGCCCTGAGGGCGGCTGCCTGATGTCAGAGTCCGCCGAGGACGGCACCGGCCACGGGCGCATCGTTATGCATGATGATCTTGCCGCAGCCGTCGCGGAGCGTGAGCGGGCCGGTGACGTGCGCTGGGTGTGGGCGGCCTGCGGGGACGTATACCCGGCGCTGCTGCGCGCCGGGGTGCGAGTGCAGCGCTGTCACGATGTGGCGCTGACCGAAGCCCTGCTGCTGGCCAGGGAAGGCCGTCACGCGGAGCCGGCCACGCTGGCGGGGGCCTGGGCCCGGCTGCGCGGGGCGACGGTGCCGGTCAGCCAGGCCAGGACCGTGCGGTCCGCTGCGACTGGCCAGGCAGTGCTGTTCGAGCCCGCCGACCCAGCCTTCCCGGCCCCGCGCACGGCGCTGGACGCGCTGGTCGCGGTGCACGCCGATCAGCTGCACCGGATCGCGGCCGACGAGCATCCGGGCAGGTTCGCGCTGCTCGCGGCCGCGGAGTCGGCGGGCGGGCTGGTCGCCGCCGAGATGGGTTTCTACGGGCTGCCCTGGCGCGCCGACGTGCACTCGGAGTTGCTGACCAGCCTGCTCGGTGACAAGCCGCAGCCCGGGCTGCGCCCGCCGCGCCTGGCCGGCCTGGCCGCACAGTTCTCCGCCGCGCTCGGCGGCCGCCCGGTGAACCCGGACTCACCCGCCCAGGTGCTCCGGGCCCTGGCCGCCGACGGCGTCCGGGTGCCTTCCACCCGGGCGCACGTCCTGCGCGAGGTGGACCATCCGGCCGCTGGTCTGCTGCTTGAGTACAAGGAACTCGCCCGGCTGTATGCCGCATACGGCTGGTCCTGGCTGGAGGAGTGGGTGACCGACGGCCGGTTCCACCCGGAGTATGTCGTCGGTGGGGTGGTCTCCGGCCGCTGGGCGTCCAGGGGCGGCGGCGCGCTGCAGATCCCCCGGGTGCTGCGGCGGGCGGTGGTGGCCGACGCTGGCTGGGCGCTGGTGGTGGCCGACGCCGCGCAACTCGAACCGCGGGTGCTGGCCGCGCTCGCCGGGGACGAGGCACTGGCCGCCGCGGCCGGGACCGGAGACCTGTACCAAGCGCTGGCCGACACGTTCGGCGGGGAGCGCGGTAACGCCAAGATCGCCCTGCTGTCCGCCATGTACGGCGGCGCGGCGGGACAGGCGCGGCAGCTTCTGGCGGTGCTCCGGCACCGGTTCCCGCTGGCCGCCCAGTACGTGGAACTCGCCGCCCGGGCCGGGGAGGAGGGCAAGGTGGTCCGGTCGCGGCTCGGCCGGACCTGCCCACCGCCGTCGAGCGTCTGGCGCGGTCTCACCGCCGAGCCCGACGACCCAGGCGCCGAGGATCCGCGCGCGGGCCGGTCGGTGCGCGCCCGCGGCAGGTTCACCCGCAACTTCGTGGTCCAGGCGAGCGCGGCCGACTGGGCCGTTGTCTTCCTGGCAGGCCTGCGGCGCCGCCTGTCGCTTTTTTCGCTGCCCTACGCAACGGGCGTGGTGCCCGCCACCGCCACAGGCGCCACGCCCGGGGCTGAGGCTGCGGGCGACCCCCAGCCGCGGCTGGTCTTCTTCCAGCACGATGAGGTGATCGTGCACTGCCCGGAGAGCCTCGCCGACGACGTGGTCTCGGCGGTCGGCGAGGCCGCGGCCGAGGCCGGGTCGCTGGTGTTCGGGCCGACCCCGGTCCGGTTCCCGGTCACCATGGCCGTGGTGAACAGCTACGCCGACGCGAAGTGAGCCGGGAGGCCCGCCGTGCGGCGGGTCCCACGGGCCGGGCTGCGGAGGCTCAGGCGGCGGGCTGCGGAGGCTCAGGCAGCGGGCTGCGGAGGCCCAGGCGGCGGGCTGCGGAGGCTCAGGCAGCGGGCTGCGGAGGCTCAGGCAGCGGGCTGCGGAGGCCCAGGCAGCGGGCTGCGGAGGCTCAGGCGGCGGCCTGCGCCGGCTGGTCCGTGCCGCAGTACTTGCACTTGGACGCGGCGGCCGGCAGGTCGCTGGACAGGCACGCCGGGCAGGTCTTCACCGGGGTGGGCGGGCCGAACACGGTCTGGCCCCGCCGGGCCGAGATCTTCCGGTAAGGAACGACGATCAGGTAGTAGACGACCAGGATGAAGATGATGAAATAGATGATCGAAGAGATCACGCCGCCAAAGTTGACGAACGTCGCCTTGCCGCCGCTGCCGATCTGGACGCCCAGGCCGACGGAATGGCTTCCCTGGGCGCGCGCCACCAGCGGGTTGATGATGTTGGACGTGAATGAGGCGATCAGGGCACTGAAGGCGAGCGCGATGGCCAGCCCGACGGCCACCACGATGATGTCGCCTCGCATGAGGAAGTTCTTGAACCCGGTGAACATGCTCGAACCCTCCCTAGCCGTCCCCGCCGGCTCCGGGCGGTGATATGCGGGGGGAGCGGGCCGCCCGGCCGTGGATGCCGACGATATCGTGCCCCACCAGGCAAAGTAACCGAACACGCGGCACGAGTACCGCCACGACCCGGAGGGGGTGAGGCTGGCTGTGGCGCCGTTTTGAACGGGCGCCGCGGCCGGGCCGTTCATACTCGTGTCGGGAGAGTATGCGGGGGAGACAGGTCCCCCGGAAGACCCCTGGGAAGAGGCTGGCGATGAGGCAGATCGTGCTTGTGGTGATTGGGCTGGTTGCCGCGCTGGCGGGCCTGGTCTGGACGCTGCAGGGGCTGGGCTACGTGGGGGGCGGCTTCATGTCGGGGGCGACCGTATGGGCGGTCATCGGCCCGATCGTCGCGCTCGTCGGCCTGGCGCTGATCACGCTCGGGCTGCGCAGCCGGCGGCGGGTACGCTGATTACGGTCTGTCATTAAAGTGGTGCGATAAAGTATTACACAACTCATAACCTTTCACGTTCCTGGCATTGGGTGAACTGGCCGGTCAGTCGGCCATTTTCCAGGTGGGCTCAAGATTTGGCGCCGAAAACCTTGTCACTCACGGTAAACTGCCACCTCAGGGGATGGCTCGCGGGGGCATGGGAGGGCCACATGGATAGGCGATGCGTGGTCGCGGAGGGAACCGGCGACACCGGTGTGTCGTGGGTCATCTGGGCGCGGCGGGATGCGCCGCGCGACGGCGACTTGTTAAGCATGATCAGGCTCACCGACGCCGGTGGGCGCATCATCCATGTAGGGGCCTCATCCGGGCCGCCGTTGTACCCAGGCCGTCTGCTGAACGTCACGACCAACGGCAGCGAAGAGGGGCCGCGGGCGCTGCTGGGCCGGGTGGACCCGAGCGTGCGGCGGCTGGAACTGCGGGTGCACGACGGCAGCACGCGGAAGGTGCCGCTGTACGACTGTGCCGAGATCCCCGAGGTGCGTTTCGCCGCGCTGCTGCTGCCGCGGGAGGAACTGCTCGACTCCGTGGCGGGCTTCGGTGCCAAGGGGCCCGAACTTGAGCGCTTCGACCTGAGGTTCCAGCAAGGGCGCTGGGAGACACTGCACCCCGCGCACGCGGCCCGGCCGGCGACTTTATTGCCGCTTGCCCGATGGCGCGCCGCTGGCTAGGCGCCGCCAGATCGACGTTGCGCTGCGGATGAGCGTGCGCTCGGCTGGGTGGTGCTGCCCCGTCGGGGTTGCGCCGGTGAGCCGGGCGCCTACCGGGCGCGGCGCTGCCCGGGGGCTGGCCCGCCCGGGGCTGAACTGCACGGCGGGGAGGGCGCGGCGCTTTCCGGCATCCGCCATGCGGTAGCCGCGGCGGCCATGATCTCGGCGGTGGTCCGCAGGCTGGGCACCCCGGTGACCGACCGGTCGGTGAGGAAGCGGCGGACCGCGCGCAGAGCGACCGGGTCGCCCAGCAGTTCGCCGTGGAACGCCTGAATGACCACCACGTTGCGTGGCAGCGGGCAGGCGGGCAGGGTCACCGCGTCAGCGAGCGGGATGACCTCCAGCGTCCGGACCGGGGGGTGCTCGGCGGCCGCTGAGGCGAACCGGGCGCCGACGCTGTTCACCGAGCTGATCAGGGTCTGTGCGCCGGCCGAGCCGAACGGGGAAAGCCCGCCCACGAACCAGATGAGCGCGTGCAGTTCGTCCCTGGTCACCAGGCTGCTGCCGGTGGCCTTGTAGCCGTACTGGCCAGGGGCGACGATCGGGCTGAGCAGGACCACAGAACCGACGGGTGCGTCCGGGTGCTGCGCGAGCATCGCGTCCAGGCCGAGGGTGCCCTCGCTTTCCGCGACGATGTCCACCGGCTTGCCGGTCTGCTCGTGCAGCCGCCACAACTGCGCCGCGATCCGGTCGCCGAGTTCCGGCAGCGGGAGGTTGCTCGCCTTCGCCCCGTAGGGCAGGGGCTGGCCGCGGCGATTCGTGCCCAGGTAGGAGAACTGCTGGACCAGGGTGCCCGGGAGGGCCTTGGCCAGCGCCCGGTCCTGGCCGCAGCACCACGAGCCGAAGCCGGCGATCTCCAGCACGGCGTGGTCCCCGGCGTCGGCGGCCGCGTCGCCCACGTGTGCGGGGCCCTGGGACCCGGTCACCCACGCCACGGTGGCTTGTGGGTGCCCCGTCGCGGCGGGGCCGCCGAAGAAGAAGACGAGCCTGGTCAGCGCGATGACCATGGCGATGACCGCAGCCAGTGCCATGGGCCCGGCGGGAACCCGGTGGACGGCCGGCAGCGCGGTCCCGGCCGGCTCCGCCGCCAGCCCGCCTCGAGCCAGCTCCCGAGCCGGGCCGGGCTGGGCCAGCCCGCCCTGGGCCGGGGCGGGCTGGGCCGGGCCTGCCTCGGCCAGTGCCGTCTGGGCCAGCGTCGGTTCAGCGTGCGCCTGCCCGGCGGCCCGGGCGATCGCGGCGGTCAGGCCGTACCAGGCGCGCGCATTGACCAGGCCGGCCAGCCCGGCTACGGGAACCGCGTCGGGCGGCGGCAGCGCCGTGCACACCGCGGCGGCGGCCGAGAGCACGGCGAACTCAGCAAGCAGCCACCACGCCGCCGAGACAGGCGGCAGGGTCCGCCACCAGGTCCCCGCCAGCCCGGCATGACTGAGGGGCAGCGCGATCAGCAGCATCGCGGGCAGCAGGGCGAGGAACGGCCAGGAGAAGGGCAGGATGGCCACCCCGAACGTCAGGCTGACCAGCGGGGAGATCAGCAGGTAGGCCAGCGTCGTGACGACGAGCGCGCCGCGCAGGGCCGCCAGCGGCGGCGGCGTCAGGTCGGCCGGCCAGGCCAGCCTGACCAGCGCCGTGTTCAGCGCGGCCCGGGCCACCAGCAGCCCGGCGAGCA
>DASXKD010000619.1:0-18548 GCA_036497045.1 Streptosporangiaceae bacterium
CGCCGCCCCTGCTGGCCCGCCGCAGCACCGCGTGTGGCCCGCGGTGTGCCGGGGAGCGCCCGTGCACCCAGCGGGAGATGCGCACCGCCGAGGTGCTCGCCGCCCCCGGGTCACCGGCCGACGCGTGGCTGCGGGTCTGGGTTCAGGCCCTGGTGCTCGCGTTCCTCACCGACCGGGGCCTGCCCGCGGTGCCTGCCCCGCTGCGCACCCGGTGGGTGGAACTCGGCGCCCGTGTCCGCGAGTGCCTGCTGGCCACCGTGGTCGACCAGGCGGTGGCCGTCCGGGCGCGGGCGCTGCGGCCCAGTTACGATCCGGCGCACCTGGCGGCGAGCCTGGCCCAGGCCGCGCTGCGCGCCCTCAGCGAGGGCACCGGGCCGGGCAGCAGGCCAGGCCCGGGCTGGGTCATCCCCCAGCTGCGCTGGCTGCACGAGGTAGGCCGGCTCTGCCCGCCGGGCGGCGGGCCGCCAGACCCGGGCCGGTGCGCCCCGCCGCTCGACTATGAGCTGCCCGGCCTCGCGGACTGGCTGGGGGCACGGGTGGGCCACCGGCTGCGGGCCCTGCGGCGGCATCCGCTGTCTATGGACCTGGCGGGGAACCGGCTGGCCGCCTGGACCGCCCTGCTCGGCGAGGACGACCAGCGTGCCTTCGCCAGTGACCTGGCCGCCCTCGGCGTCGGGCTGCCCCCTGCGTCCCAGCTCGGCCACGTCGCCGCCCCGATGGGCGTCACTGCCTGGCTGCCCGTGGTGCTGTCGTGGCCCGGGCGGCTCGCGGCGGCGCAGAACCACCCGGCCGCCTGGTTCGCGGGTGACCCAGCGGCCGGGAACCCCGGATAGGCTCATCGGCCATGGGCAGGCTTCCGATGCGCGCGCGCCTGGCTACCACCCTGGGCGGCGCCGCCGGGACCATGTCACGGATCGCCGGGCGCGGCGACGGATCGGTGATCGGGGGGGTCATCGGGCTGCGCCTGGAGCCGGATCTGCTTGCCCTGCTGTCCGTTGGCCGCCAGATAGTGCTGGTCACCGGGACGAACGGGAAAACCACCACGACCCGGCTGATCACCGCCGCGCTGGGTGCGCTCGGGCAGGACGTCGCCTCGAACGCGTTCGGCGCGAACATGGAGGCGGGGCTCGCCGCGGCGCTGGGCAAGGCACCCGACGCACCCCTGGCCGTCCTGGAGGTGGACGAGCGCTGGCTGCCCGCGGTCATCGAGGCAACCAAGCCGCGCGTGGTCACGCTGCTGAACCTGAGCCGGGACCAGATGGACCGGGCGGCGGAGATCTGGCTCGTGGCGCGGCGGTGGCGTGAGGCGCTGGCGGCCGCGAAGGGCTGCTGGGTGGTCGCCAACGCCGACGACCCGCTGATCGCCTGGGCCGCCTCCGGTGCCGAGCACGTCATCTGGGTGGCCGCGGGCCAGCGCTGGCACGAGGACTCCTGGTGCTGCGCGGAGTGCGGGTCGCACCTGCTGCGGGACGAACTCGGCTGGCGCTGCGGCGAATGCACGTTCCGGCGGCCGTCCACCCGGTGGGTGCTCGACGGCGACCGGGTCATCGACTCGGCGGGCCGCCTCAGCGAACTGTCCCTGTCCCTGCCGGGCCGGGCCAACCGGTCCAACGCCGTGGTCGCGCTCGCGGTGAGCGAGGTGTTCGGCGTGGACACTGCCCAGGCCCTGCCCCGGCTGCGTGACGTGGTCTCGGTGGCGGGCCGGTACACCCGGCTGGCCCGCCGTGGCCGCCAGGTCCGGCTGCTGCTCGCCAAGAACCCGGCCGGCTGGCTGGAGGCCTTCGACGTGCTCGAGCCGCCGCCGGCGCCGGTGCTGCTCGCGGTCAATGCCCAGGTACCCGACGGCAAGGACACCTCCTGGCTGTGGGACGTCGACTACCGGGTGCTCCGCGGCAGGCCGGTATTCGTCTCCGGCGAGCGCAGGCTCGACCTGGCGGTCCGGCTGGAAGCGGACCTGGTGCCCTTCGACCTGGTCGACGGGGTGGACGAGGCGGTGGACCAGGTCGAGGGGACCAGCCTGGACGTGATCGCCAACTACACGGCGTTCCAGCAGATCCGGGTCGCACTCGGACGGGCGGAATAGGGCGGAGGGCATCGTGACGGCCGAGGTTCCGCGACGGCGCGGCGCGCACGAGCGCGGTGCCCACGAGCGCGGCGCGAGCACCCTGCGGCTGGTCTGGGTGTACCCGGATCTGCTCAGCACCTACGGTGACCGGGGCAACCTGCTGATCCTGCAGCGCCGTGCCCGGCTGCGCGGGATCGAGGCGGAGCAGGTGCTGGTCCATGCGGACCAGCCGGTTCCCCGGCAGGGCGACATCTATCTGCTGGGCGGCGGCGAGGACCTGCCGCAGGTCCTGGCGGCCCGGCGGCTGCGCGGCGACGGCGGCCTGCGGGCGGCGGCGGAGCGGGGTGCGGTGATCTTTGCCGTGTGCGCGGGCTACCAGTTGCTTGGCACCGAGTTCGGCGGCGAGGAAGGCCAGCTGGTGGCCGGCCTGGAGGTCCTCGACATGCGCAGCGACCGGGGGGACCGGCGCGGCGTGGGGGAGATCTTGGCCGACGTGAACCCGGCGCTCGGCCTGCCCCAGCTGACCGGGTTCGAGAACCACCAGGGCGTCACCCAGCGCGGGCCCGGCGTGGCGCCGCTGGCCAGGGTGCTGACCGGGGTGGGCAATGGCGACGGTACCGAAGGCGCCTGGGCGGGGCGGGTGCTCGGTACCTACCTGCACGGCCCGGTGCTTGTGCGCAACCCGGGCCTGGCCGACCTGCTGCTCAGCTGGGTCGCCGGGCGGCTGCCCCCGCTCACGGGACATGAGGAGCACTGGACGCAGTCGCTGCGCGACCAGCGGCTGGCGGCCGCCACCACCGCGCCCTGACCACCGCGGCGGTCAGTACACCAGCGCCTGGGTCTCGTCGGCGGTCACCTCGGCGACGAACGTCGCCGCCCCGGCGATCCGCACGCCATCGATGAGGTCTGCCTCGGTGATGCCGCGCCGGGCTGCGCACTGGGTGCACAAGGTCACCTGGCCCCCGGCCAGGACGCTCGCCAGCAGATCCTCGAACGGGGGCGAGTGGTCGAGGACCACCTCGCCTGCGCGGCCGGGCAGCGCGAACCAGGCGGACTCACCGGTGAGCCACAGCGAGACGGCCACCCCGCTGACGAGCGCGGTGGCGGCCACGTTCAGGGCCTGGCCGCTGCGCTCGGGCTCGTCCTTGCCTGCGGTGACCTTGATGACCAGAGTGCGTGCGGGCATGGGCGAACACTAACCGGTACCGGCCGGGTCCGGAAATGTGCCCGGCGCCCGACCAGTCCCGAAGCCGGTCATGGCGGAGCGCTCGCCTGCTACTCCAGGCGAGCGCTCCGGTTGCGGACCAGCCGCGGAAGGTGTCCCCAGTGCATACCAGCTTATAGCAGCCATGAATCGAACACAAGAGCGAATCGCTGACGACGGTTGCCTTGGTAGAGCAATGAATAGAGCAATCGCACAAGGTTGCTGGTCATGGCCAGGGGTTGCCCCCGGGCATCACTCCAGCTAGACACGACAGCGAGCCAACTGGGGGATGCCCAGCGACCCTACTAGAGTGCGGTGCATGCAAGGGATGCTCACCGGCGGCCTACTGGCGGCGGCCTTCATCGCGGTGGCCGGGGCCTCGCTGGTCATGCTGCTGTGGCTGTTCCGAATCAGCAGGCCAGGCCACGGCGAGGCGCGCACCGGTGGCTGAAACCGAGGGCTACCTGCCCGAGGCCGGGGAGCCGCACCCGGACCTGGCGCCGATTGCCTTCCTGCTCGGCCGCTGGGAGGGCGCGGGCGTCGGCGGCTACCCGACGATCGAGAGCTTTCAGTTCGGCCAGGAGATCACCTTCAGCCACAACGGCAAGCCCTTCCTCAGCTACGTCAGCCGGACCTGGCTGCTCGACGCCGACGGCAAGCCCGGCCGGCCTCTGGCCATGGAGACCGGGTTCTGGCGCCCGCGCCCCGAGCGCAGGCTCGAGGTCGTGCTCGCGCACCCGACCGGCATCGTCGAGATCTACCTGGGCGAAGTGACCCCACCCAAGATCGAGCTGGGCGGAATGGCAGGCACCAAGATCGAGATGGCCACGGACGTGGTCGTTTCGACCGAGTCCGCGAAGGACGTGCGCGCGGGCCACCGGCTCTACGGCCTGGTCGGCGCGGACCTGGCCTACGCCTACGACATGGCAGCCGAGGGCCAGCCGCTGCAGTCCCACATCTCGGCCCAGCTCAAGCGGGTCGCCCCGGCCTGACCGGCCGTTTTTCGATACGCCAGCCCTAGGGCGGCGCCTGATACCAGAAAAGGGTAAACCCCGGGCGGCTCCCGTGCTCGGCATCCGCATGCCCGCCCACCCCTGCCAAGGCGTCAGGAGGCGCCATGGCGGAAGGTTCCGCGGGATGCGAGGCTGAGCCACGGGGACCGGCTGGACTAGGCCGGTCAGCCCGGGGGCCCGGTGTCTGCCGTGTATTCGCCGGCCGCCGCCATATGGCACGCGCACCAGCCATCTGGGCTGGCCCGCGACGGCCGAAGATCGTGCTGAGCGCCGGTGCCATGGGGCACGCACCGCCAGCACGCCCGGCGGGACGGCGGCTAGCTGACAACCACCTCGCGAGTCCTACTGCTATGCATGCTGTTGGACCACCTCCTCTCCCGCGTAGACCGGACGTTACGTCAGTGCGGCCCAGGGGGCAAGAGGGTTATCGCGCCGCGGCCGCCCGCCGGGGTCCCGTGGCGCCCGCGCGCGGGCTACTCTCGGGCCATGACGCAGGCGTGGGACAAGACACTGCGGGCCCGTGGCTACCGCGTCACGCCACAGCGCCAGCTGGTCCTCGCGGCGGTCACCAAGCTGGAGCATGCCACACCAGAGGAAATCTGGGCCGATGTACAGCAGACCGCAAGCGGCGTGAACATCTCCACCATCTACCGCGCGCTTGAGCTGCTCGAACAGCTCGGCCTGGTGACCCACACCCACCTCGGGCACGGTGCGCCCCGGTACCACCTGGCCGCCGAGGCCGAGCACGTGCACCTGGTCTGCGCCGAGTGCGGGCGGATCACCGAGGTCCCCCCCGAGGCGGTCGCGCCCCTGGTGTCCGCGCTGGAGCGCAACCACGGCTTCCAGACTGACGTCGGCCACCTGACCGTGTTCGGCCGATGCGAGTCGTGCCGGGCACCTGCGCCTGCCATCGGGCCCGGGCCCACCGCATAGCCTGGGGGGATGGAAAGCCCGTTGCTCGCCCGGACCGGCGCGGTCCCGGCACAAGGAATCGACGCGGGGGTCGCCGCCCACTACGGGGACCCGTACGCGGAGCAGCGGGCGCTGGCCCGCGCGGCCGGCCTGGTGGACCGTTCCCACCGGGAGATCGTGCGGATCGCTGGCGAGGACCGGCTGTCCTGGCTGCACAGCCTGACCACGCAGGACCTTCAGCAGCTGGAGCCGGGCACCACCGCGCAGGCGCTTGTGCTCAGCCCGCAGGGCCACATCGAGCACCACCTCACCCTGGTCGACGACGGGACCGCCGTGTGGGCGCATGTCGAGCCGGGCACCGCCGGGCCGCTGCTCGCCTTCCTCGGCTCCATGCGGTTCCTGCTCCGGGTGGACCTGGCCGATGTGACCAGCGAATTCGCCGTGCTCACCCTGATGGGTAGCCAGCGCCCCGCGGCGCCGGACGGGACGGCGGCGGCGATGCCGGACGCGTTCGGCATGGATGTGGTGGTGCCCAGGGACCGGCTGACCGAAGTCGCGGCGGCGGTGGAGGGCGGTGGAGCCGCTGTGGCCGGCCTCGCGGCTTATGAGGCGCTGCGGATCGCGGCGCACCGGCCACGGTTCGGGCTGGACACCGACCACAAGACGCTGCCGCACGAGGTCGGCTGGATCGAGACCGCCGTCCATCTGGACAAGGGCTGCTACCGCGGCCAGGAGACCGTGGCCCGGGTGCACAACCTCGGCCATCCGCCGCGCCGGCTGGTCCTGCTCCACCTGGACGGCAGCGAGGACCGGCTGCCGGTGCACGGTGACCCGGTCACCCGCGACGACACGGTCGTGGGGTTCGTCGGATCGGCGGCGCGGCACTTCGAGCTGGGCCCGGTCGGGCTCGGCCTGATCAAGCGGACGGTGCCGGTGGATGCGGCGCTGCGGGCCGGTGGCCTGCCCGCGGCCCAGGAGGTCGTGGTCTCCCCGGACGCGGGCGCGAACGTGAGCATCACGCTCAAGCGGCGCAGCGCGCTCGCCCGCCCCGGCAGCTGACCCGCGTCACCGGTGCCCTGGCCGGCCGGCCCGTGTGGCGGCCGCGCTCCCCCGGGGCTGGCCGGGCCGTCCCGCAGGGGTAACGTAGGCCGGCAGCAGGCAGCGCCGCCGCAGGCGGCGGCCATCTAGAGCCCAGGGGAGAGTGCCCGTGCTGCGCCGCATACTGCTGGCCGCTTCCGACAGCGGCCGGATGCGTCAGCTCGTCACATCGGCGCCCGTGGCCCGCAGCGTCGTGGCCCGCTACGTGGCCGGGGACGCCGCCGCCGACGCCGTCGCGGTAGCCGGGGGACTACGCGAGGCGGGGCTGCTTGTCACCCTGGACCACCTGGGCGAGGACACCCGCGACGCACGGCAGGCGGACGCGGTCGTCGGCGAGTACATCGCCCTGCTGGCCAGCCTGGAGACAGCCGGGCTCACCGCGGGCGCGGCCACGGAGGTGTCCGTCAAACCGACGGCGCTCGGCCTGGGCCTGGCCGACCATGGCGAGAAGACGGCCACGGAGAACATCTCCCGCATCTGTGCGGCGGCCCGCGCGGCGGGCACCACGGTCACCGTGGACATGGAGGACCACAGCCACGTGGACGCGACGGTGCGCATCGTGCGCACGCTCCGCGCGGAATTCGCCGACCTCGGCTGCGTGATCCAGTCACAGTTGCGCCGCAGCGCCGCCGACTGCGCCGCGCTGGCCACGCCAGGGTCCCGGGTGCGGCTCTGCAAGGGCGCCTACGACGCCCCGCAGGACGTGGCGTTCACCAGCCGCGCCGAGGTGGACCGCTCCTATGTGCGGTGCCTGCGGGCGCTGATGCAGGGCGACGGGTACCCCATGCTGGCCACCCATGACCCGCGCCTGATCGAGATCGCGGCGGCGCAGGCGCATCTGACCGGCCACGGCCCCGGGGACTTCGAGTATCAGATGCTCTACGGCATCCGGCCGGCCGAGCAGCGTCGGCTTGCCACCGGGGGCGCCAAGATGCGGGTATACGTGCCCTACGGCAGCGACTGTACGGCTACCTGGTCCGCCGGCTCGCCGAGCGCCCTGCCAACCTGGCCTTCTTCGCCAGGTCCCTGGCCACCCGCGGCTGACCTGCCCCGCGGCGGCACCCGGGCGGCCAGGGCGTGAAGGTAGGGTCGAAGCGTGATCGCGATTCTTGGTGCGGGCAAGATGGGCGAGGCCCTCATCTCCGGCCTGCTGCGAGCCGGCCGCAACCCCTGCGATGTGGTCGTGGTGGTCCGCCGGGCGGCCCGGGCGGACCAGTTGCGGGACACCTACGGCGTGGCGGCGCAGTCCGCTGCGGACGCCGTCAAGAACGCCGAGACGCTGGTCATCGCGGTCAAGCCGCAGGACATGAGCGTGCTGCTTGACGAGATCGCGCCGCACGTGCCCGCGGACCGGCTGGTCATCTCCGTCGCCGCCGGTATCCCGACCGCCATGATTGAGCGGAGGCTGGGCGCGGAGATCCCGGTGGTCCGGGTCATGTCGAACACGCCGGTCCACGTCGATGAGGCGATGAGCGTCATCTCGGCCGGCCGCCACGCCGGGGAGGAGCATCTGCGCCGGGCCGAGGAACTCCTGCGGCCGGTCGGAAAGGTGCTGCGCATACCCGAATCGCAGCAGGACGCGGCGACCGCCCTGTCCGGCAGTGGCCCCGCCTATGTCTATTTCCTCGTCGAAGCGATGGTCGATGCGGGAATTCTGCTCGGCATCCCCCGGGCCACCGCTCTTGAGATGGTCAACCAGGCCGTCTACGGCGCCGCCCGCATGTTGCGGGACACTGGTGAGCACCCGGTGATCCTCCGCGAAGCGGTCACCTCGCCCGGTGGCACCACGATCTCCGCGATCCGGGAACTGGAGCGCCATGGCGTCCGGGCCGCTTTTCTCGCCGCGATCGAGTCCGCCAGGGACCGGGGTGCCGAGCTAGGCAGCGGCTGACCGCAGCGCCTCATCTGGGCGTGGTTCTGTGTGCAGGTGTGGGTCTCGGGTGACAGCAGGCAGGCTGATTGGAGGGTTGCCCTTTTTCAGGCAGGACTTACGCTGGGGACGGAGGTGACTGATGCGCCGTTTACGGCCAGGCGTAGCCAGCACTGTGTGGAAGAGGGCCACCGATGTCTGCTAATGAGACTCCCCTGAGTGACGTAAGGTTCCTGACCGTGGCGGAAGTCGCCTCGATCATGCGCGTATCCAAGATGACGGTTTACCGGCTGGTTCACTCCGGGGAACTGGAAGCGATACGGGTGGGGCGCTCCTTCCGTGTCCCCGAGCAAGCGGTCAACCAGTACCTCAGGGATTCATTCGTCGCGGCGAGCTAGCTCGTGTGGCCGGTCGTCCCCGCCTCCCTGCGGCTGCTGCCTCTGGCTGAGGACACCCGGCTGGGACGGTAGCCTAGGCCGTTGGCGTGTAAAAACGTTGGCGTGTGCCCCCAGCCGGCGGGTGTCGGGCGTGCGCAAGCATGCCTGCTGGTCCGAGAACGTCGAACGAAGGTGGTGCTGTGGGCTCTGTAATCAAGAAGCGTCGCAAGCGAATGGCCAAGAAGAAGCACCGCAAGCTGCTGCGGAAGACACGCGTACAGCGGCGGAACAAGAAGTGACCCGCCCGGCGCCTTCGGATCGGCCCGCGGGCCGATCATCTGCGGGCGCCGGGCCAGGTGCGGGCCGTGATAACCCACGCGGAGCGCGTGCGCGGCGGCCCAGGGGCACGCCGGGGACGGGGGGAACGGTGCATCAGCTTACGGCCGTGGCCAGCGGCATCCTCCGGGATGCGGCCGCGGCCGGTGCGAGCCGGAGTACGCCCGCACGGCGGGCCCGCTCGTGGCTGGTCACCGAACCTGCCGCCGGCGGCGATCAGGCTGCCATGCCGCCGAACGGCCCGAACGCCGCTGGTGTGGCGCCCGGTGCCGCAACAGCGCAGGGCTTGCGGCAACTCGTCGGGAACGTGCTGCGGCTCGCTGAGGGCCACCTTGGCAACGGGGGGCCGGTCGACGAGTTCGGTTTCGACCCGGCATTCAACTCGCGCTACCTGTTGCCGGTCGCGCGGTTCTTCTACCAGCGCTGGTTCCGGGTGCAGATCCGCGGCCTGGAACATGTGCCCGCGCAGGGCCCAGCCCTGGTGGTCGCCAATCACTCGGGCACGCTGCCGATGGACGCGGTCATGCTCCAGGCGGGGCTGCACGACGAGCATCCGGCGCAGCGCAATCTGCGGGTGCTGGGCGCGGACCTGGTGTATGAGGTCCCGCTGTTGTCCGCACTGGCCCGCAAGAGCGGGCACATCCGTGCGGCGCGGGCGAACGCGGACGCGCTGCTGCGGGCCGGCGAGCTGGTCGGCGTCTTCCCCGAGGGCTTCAAGGGCATCGGCAAGCCGTTCGCCGAGCGGTACCACCTGCAGCGGTTCGGCCGCGGCGGGTTCGCCGCCACCGCGATCCGCGCCGGAGTGCCGCTGATCCCCTGCGCGATCATCGGGGCCGAGGAGATCTACCCGATGCTCGGCAACGCCAAGCAGATCGCCGAGCTGCTGCGGCTGCCCTACTTCCCGATCACGCCGCTCTTCCCGTGGCTTGGGCCGGTCGGCATGGTGCCGCTGCCGTCCCGGTGGATCATCGAGTTCTGCCCGCCGGTGCCGACCAACGGCTACGAGCCCGGCGATGAGACCGACCCCGGCGCGGTCGCCGACCTCAGCGGCCGGATCCGCGGGACGATCCAGCGGAAGCTGGAAGACCTGCTCGACGAGCGCGGCCCCGCCTTCGGCTGACCCGCTTCCCGCCGTCTGGCGTCCCCGCGTACCCCGCCCTTGCTGTGGTGGTCATGACTTTGCTGTCGTGATGGCAACCCCACCCGCACCGCACCCATGATCACGGACGATTTCCCCGTTCCAGGTGCGGAAAACCGTCCGTGATCAAGGAAGCCAGGGGGGCGGGGCGAGGGCTGGTGCAGGCGTGGGGGGTGCGGGTGTGGGTCAGCCGCGGGCCCGGCGGCGCAGCGCGATCCCGGCCGCGACCCCGCCAGCGATGGCACCCGCCCCGGCGGCGGCCGGCAGCGCGATCAGCGTCGCCCGCCGCCCGGACCGGAAGTCGTGGACCGGCCAGCCCAGCGCGCGGGCCTGCGCGCGCAGGTCAGAGTCGGGGTTGACGGCGGCCGGATGGCCGACCAGTTCCAGCATGGGGATGTCGTTGGCCGAATCGCTGTAGGCGGCACACCGCGACAGGTCCAGGCCTTCCCGCACGGCGAGCGCCCTGATCGCCGCCGCCTTCGCCGGGCCGTGTAGCAGCCCGCCGACCAGCCGCCCGGTGTACTCGCCGTCCACCGACTCCGCGACGGTGCCCAGGGCCCCGGTGAAGCCGAGCCGCCGCGCGATGATGCTGGCCAGCTCGACCGGGGTGGCGGTCACCAGCCATACCCGCTGGCCCGCCTCCAGGTGACGCTGTGCCAGTTCGCGGGTGCCCTCCCAGATCCGGTTGGCCATGTCCTCGTCGTAGATCTCCTCGCACAGCGCGACGATGTCGCTGACCTTGTGCCCGGCGACGAATGCGAGCGCGGCTTCCCTGGCGGCGTCGATGTGGTCGGTGTTCTCGGCGCCGCGGACCCGGAAGTAGATCTGTTTCCAGGCCATCTCCGCGAGATCCCGCGGGCCGAACATCTTGCGGGCCGCCAGCCCGCGCGCGAAGTGGTAGATCGACGCGCCACGCATGAGCGTGTTGTCCACGTCGAAGAACGCCCCGGCCGACGGGTCGGGAACCGGCGGCGGATGCTCCACCTGCGCGGCGGCGGCCGACGCCGCGCCCGCCACGGCGTCACCGCTACGGCCCGGCCAGCGCGCCCCCGCCCAGAGCCTGCGGGCTCCCTGCCCGTCCTCTCGGATGCCAGCCATCAGCCGGCCGGCGCGCGTCATCAACGCGGCCCCGCCCGGCACGACAGGCCGATCTCCCAGCACCCCCATACCGGGATCCATGCTACTCGTGTGACCTGGTGCCGCTGGTCAGCCAGAATACGCAGTGCTGCTGGTCAGCCATGGGGACCTAACCTTGGCGGACGTCGTACCATACGGAGGGATGTCTATTTCGCTAGGGGCAGCAGCGGTCGGCGCGCTCGCCGCCCTGGTGTTTGCCGGGCTGCTGGCGCGCCGGTGTATTCGCGCGCCCAGAATGGCCACCGTTGCCCTGCTCTTCGCGACCGCCGCGCTCACGGTGGCGCTCGGCGCGCAGGCGGGTGGCTACTACCACGGGTTCGACGAGACTACCTTCCGTGCCGTGCAGATCGGCGCGCAGTTGGTCGCGCCGCTCGCGTTCATCTGGGCGCTGGCCGAGCTGACCGCCAAGAGCATGGGTGCCCGGTTCGCGTCACGGCTCGCGCTCGGAGCGCTGGCCGTGGTCGGCGCGGTGGTGCTGGCCACCGACCCGCTGACCAGCGCCGCCTTCAGCAAGGCCTGGCCGTCTGCCTCGGTGCACTACCAGATCATCCCGAACGGGGTGCTGAAGTTCGTCGCCGTCGTGACCGCGCTCGCCGCCGTCATCTCGCTGATCGTGACCGGTGTGCGAGCCAGGCAGAGCCCCGGGTGGCAGAGCCTGTTCCTCGCTGTAGCGGCCATCGCGGTCGCCACGGTGCTGCTTGATGTGATGCGGGTGAAGCTGCCCGCGAACTCCGCCTACGCGGCAATCTGCCTCGCCGCCGCGGCGCTGGCCTGGTTCGCGGCGGGGCGGGCAAGCGCGGTACGGCTGGAATCGCTGCGTTCGGGCGGGTTCGCCTGGGACGAGGACACCGGCTCCTTCGTCCGGTACCGCGACGAGGACACCGGAGACTTCGGCTACGCCGACGACACCGGGGGCTTCCGGCGGTCCGGCGGTGAGTCCGATGCCGGGGACTGGTACGCCGACGACACCGGTGGCTTCCGCAGGGACGTCACCGACACCGACCTGCGGGGATGGTTCCGGCCCGGCGGGGAAGGCGGCAGTACCCTGCGTGATCCCGCCGACAGGCGCGACGTCGCCGACAGCAGCTACGGGATCACCCATGCCAGCCAGGCGACCGGCGATGTGGCGCACGACATGCCGCCTGGCCAGGTGCCCTACGGCCAGGTCGCCCCGCCATCCGCCCTCGGGCCGCCCGGCCAGAACGGCGCGGCGGGCAACGGCGGGTTCGTGGAAACCGGTGACGCGCTGCCGGCGCTCGGGGAGTACCACCCGCTGCCAGAGTCGGCGTCCATGGAGGACATCTCCGGGCTCTACGGGCAGATCGCCATCTACACCCTGCTCGACGAGGCGGCCGACGACTTCGAGAGGCTCGCGTCCGAAGTGGTCGAGCAGGTGAAGACCAGGGAGCCGGACACGCTGGTCTATGTCATGCACGGGGTCCCGGCGGCGCCGATGCAGCGCATCCTCTACGCGGTCTACCGGGACGAGGCGGCCTTCGACCGGCACGAGCGCCAGCCCTACATCCGGCAGTTCGAAGAGGAGCGGGAGCCGTACGTCCTGGCGACCAACGTGATCGAGCTGGGTGTCCGGCACGCCAAGTTCATGCCGCTCGCCGCGCCGCGCCAGCCGCGCGCGCGGAAGGCCAGGCCGCGCGGCAACAGTGCCCGGTGAGCACGTCCGCACCGAGCACGGCCGGATTGCGCGCTGCCGCTGGTGGCCAGCGTGCCGGCTAGTCCTTCGACGGCCGTGATCACCCTGCTCAGCCGTCCCGGCTGCCATCTGTGCGACGACGCACGCGAGGTCATCTCCAGGGTCGCCGCCGATCTCGGCGTGGCCTGGGAGGAACGCGACATCACCGGCTCCGAACGCGACCTGCGGGATTACTCGGACATGATCCCGGTGACGCTGATCAACGGCGTACAGCACGACTTCTGGCACGTGAGCGAGCAGCGCCTGCGGGCGGCACTGGCCGCGGCCGGCGCCGCGGGCCCGGCCTGAGCCAGCCCGGGCGCTGCTAGCCCGGGGGGACGACCCCCGGGAACCCCCTGGTGGCCTGCGGCCCCGTTCCTCCGTCACAGGGCCTGGGCCGAGCTAGCCCGGGATCGGCCCCCGGAGCGTCCCGGAGCCGCTGGCCCGGGAGAGTGGCCCCCGGCTGCGGTTGCCGACTTTGTGCATGCGTTCACAAGGGCGTACCGTGAAATGAAACTGGTCCTGTGGCGGCTCAGGTTCTCCCTTGGGGCGTCTGTGGTCCCCGAATTTCAGGAGCACCGGCGAATGTCGCGCCGCCCTAACGCAGCCCCTGGCAGCCAGGGCATTCCCGAGGCGACGATTGCGCGCCTGCCGGTCTACCTGCGGGTCCTGTACACCTTCGCCGAGCAGGGCATCGCGACCGTGTCCAGCGAAGAAC
This sequence comes from Streptosporangiaceae bacterium, assembly GCA_036497045.1. Lineage (GTDB taxonomy): Bacteria > Actinomycetota > Actinomycetes > Streptosporangiales > Streptosporangiaceae > DASXKD01. The sequence continues at coordinate 13,559 of DASXKD010000619.1, forward strand.
TCGCCGCCGCGGCAGGCGTCAACTCGGCGAAACTCCGCAAAGACCTCTCCCACCTGGGCTCCTACGGCACCAGGGGAGTGGGCTACGACGTGGATTATCTCGTCTACCAGGTGTCCCGCGAACTGGGCCTGACCCAGGACTGGCCGGTGGTCATCGTAGGCGCGGGCAACCTCGGCCGGGCGCTGGCCAACTACGGCGGCTTCGCCTCCCGCGGGTTCCGCATCGCTGCGGTGCTTGATGCCGACCCCGCGGTCGTCGGCACCGAGATCGCCGCGGGCCAGGTGGTCGGCAGCAGCGATGCCATAGAGGACGTGGTGGCGCAGCGCAGCGTGTCGATCGGAGTGATCGCCACGCCCGCCGCCGCCGCGCAGGGAGTGTGCGACCGGCTGGTCGCCGCGGGCGTCACCAGCATCCTCAACTTCGCGCCCGTCGTGCTCAGCGTGCCGGTGGGCGTGGACGTGCGCAAGGTCGACCTGTCGATCGAGTTGCAGATCCTCGCCTTCCACGCGCAGCGCAGGTCGGACGTGCGCGTAGCCTCCGGCGCGAAAAGCCACTACCGTGCGGAGGTCGGGCTGCCCGCGCTGGCAGGCAGCCCAGGGAAGTCGGTGACGGCGCCATGAGCGTCCTGGTAGTAGGGCTGAGCCATCGCAGCGCCCCCGTGACCGTCCTGGAACGGGCCGCGGTGAGCGGTGACGCGCTGGGCAAGCTGCTGCACGACGTATTCCACGCCGAGCACGTCGCGGGCACGTTCACCGTGTCCACCTGCAACCGGGTCGAGATCTACGCCGAGGTGGACAAGTTCCACGCGGGCGTGTCGGTCATCTGCGAGATGCTCGCCAGGCACAGCGGCGTCGCGCTGCCCGAGCTCACGCCGCATCTTTACGTGCACTACGAAGACCGGGCGGTGCAGCATCTGCTCTCGATGACCTGCGGCCTGGAATCCATGGTGGTCGGCGAGAGCCAGATTCTCGGCCAGGTCCGCCGCGCCCTCGCCCTGGCGCGCAAGCACCAGACGATCGGCCACCCCCTCGACGACCTCGGCACGCTCGCACTGCGCACGGCCAAGCGGGCGCACACGCAAACCGGCATCGACCGGGCGGGCGCGAACCTGGTGACGGTCGGAGCCGGCCTGGCCGCCGCCGCGCTGGCCGCGCCGCTCGCCCCCGGTGCTGCCGCGCCGGCCGCCCCCGCCGCCACCTCGCTCGCCCCGGGCGCCGTGGCGCCGCCCGACCCCCGCACCGCGCCGCTGCACGGGCGGACCGTGCTCGTCGTGGGCGCCGGCTCGATGAGCGCGCTCGCGGTCGCCACCGTCGCCCGGCTCGGCGCGGCCGGAGTCGTCGTCGCGAACCGCACCAGGGAGCGCGCCGAACGCCTGGCGGCCTCGGCCGGTGGCACTACGGCCGACCTGAACGACCTCAGGCCTGCCCTGGCCGCAGCTGACCTGGTCATCTCCTGCACCGGCGCGACCGGGCTGGTGATCACGGCAGACATGGTCACGGCCGCGCTCAGGGAACGGCAGCCGGCGGGCGGTGCACGCCCGCTGGTCCTCCTCGATCTGGCGCTGCCGCGCGACGTGGACCCCAAGGCCGGCCGCCTGCCTGGTGTCACCGTGATCGGCCTGGAGTCGCTGCAGGACGCCGGCGCCTCGCTGGCCGCCAGTCAGGCCGGGGACGTGGCCGCGGTGCGGGCCATCGTGGCCGAGGAGCTTGCCGCACGGGCGTCCGCACGGCATGCGGCCCGGGTCGCGCCCACCGTGGTGGCGCTGCGGGCCAAGGCCGTGGAGGTGGTCGAGGCGGAACTGGCCCGGCTCGCCGGCAAGCTCGGCGAGATCGACGACCGTACCCGCGCCGAGATCACCCAGGCCATGCACCGGGTGATGGATAAGCTGCTACATGCGCCGACAGTGCGAGTCAAGGAGCTGGCCGGATCTCCGGGCGGCGATTCCTATGAGGCAGCGCTGCGGGTGCTTTTTGATCTCGACCCCGGGGCGGTCGAGGCGGTAACCAGGGCCGATGCCGGGCTGGCGGCAGATGGCCCACCGCCGGCCGCGCCGCCCGAGCAGGAGGCCAGGTGAGCAAGTCAGTGCTGCGGCTGGGCACCCGCAAGAGCCCCATGGCGCTGACCCAGTCCGGTCAGGTGGCCAGGCTCATCACCGCGCGCACCGGCAAGCAGGTCGAACTCGTCGAATTGACCTCGTTCGGCGACGTCACCCAGGTGCACCTGCCCGACATCGGCGGTGCGGGCGTGTTCGTGAGCACACTGCGGGAAAGCCTCCTGCACGGCGACGTCGACCTGGCCGTGCACTCGCTCAAGGACCTGCCCACGGCGCCGCTGCCCGGCGTCCTCCTCGCGGCCGTACCGGCCAGGGAAGACCCCAGGGACGCACTGGTGGGCAGGGATGGCGCCAAGCTGGCCGACCTGCCTTCCGGCGCGATGATCGGCACGGGCTCGCCACGGCGGGCCGCCCAGTTGCGGCTGATGCGGCCGGACATCCGCCCGGTGCCGGTGCGCGGCAATGCCGGGACCCGGCTGGCAAAGGTGACTTCTGGAGAACTGGACGCGGTGGTGCTCGCCTACGCCGGGCTGGCCCGGATCGGCGCACTCGAGGCGGTCAGCGAGGTTTTCGAGCCGGACGTGATGGTTCCCGCACCTGGGCAGGGTGCCTTGGCGGTGGAATGCCTGGAGGCCGCGGGCGGCCTGGCGGCCCTGCTCGCCGAGGTGGACGACCCGGGCAGCCGCGCGGCCGTGACGGCGGAGCGCACCGTGCTCGCCGAGCTTGAGGCCGGCTGCAGCGCGCCGCTCGGCGCTTACGCCGCCGGGACCGACATATTGCGGCTCACGGCCGCCGTCATCGCCGGGGACGGCATGGCGGCCGTGCGGGCTTCGCTGAGCGGCCCTGCCGCGCAGGCGGCCAGGCTCGGCCGCGAGGTGGCCGGCGAGTTGCTGCGGCAGGGGGCAGGAACGATCGTGGCGGGCTCGACCGCCATGGGAGCGCCCGGCAAGAGGGCGCCAGACCCGGCAATGCCGCCGGGTGCTCTAGGTGACGGGGACGATGCGCAGTGAATCTCACACCCGTGATGCGGAAGACCGAGGACCCGGCGGCGGGTGCGCTGCCGGGCAATGGCCAGGCGGCCGAGACGGCGGTGCCGTCCCGGCCGGGCCTGGTGGCCTTCACCGGGACCGGCCCCGGTGACACCAGCCTGCTGACCCTGCGTGCCGCCGAGTTGATCGGCCAGGCCGACATGGTGGTCGGTAGTGCACAACTGACCGGCCGCGTGGCGCACCTGATGCCCGAGGCGGCAGCTGTGATCGAGACGGGCCAGGACGGCGCCGACATTCCGGCCCTGATCAGTGCCGTGCAGGCAGGCCGGATCGTGGTCCGGCTGTGCCCGGGCGACCCGCTGCTGTTCGGCCAGGCGGCCGCCGAGGCAGACGCGTGCGCGCAGGCCGCGATACCGCTGGAGATCGTGCCGGGCATGCCCGCCGCCACGGCCGTTCCCGGCTATGCCGGCCTGCCGCTGACCAGCGACGCCACCGCGGACCTGCGGGTCGTGCACGCATCCGAGCTGAGCCGCGCGTCGGCGGAGTTCCAGGCGGCCGGCAGCCTGGTCATCCTGGGCGCAGAAGCCGGGCCTGTCGATCTCGCGAAGATGCTGATGGCGGCCGGCTGGGCCGACGCCACCCCGATGGCCATCACCTGGAACGGCACCACCACCGATCAGCACACGGTGCTGACCAAGCTGTCGTCGGTGGCCGCGGACCTCAAGGCGGCCGGGGTGAGCGTGCTGACCGAGGACGGCCCGGCGATCGCGGTGGTCGGTGAGGCCGCCGGTCACCGGGGGCTTTCCTGGTTCGAGAACAAGCCACTGTTCGGCTGGCGGGTGCTCGTACCGCGCACCAAGGAGCAGGCCGCGTCGGTGTCGGAGCGGCTGCGCTCCTACGGTGCGGTGCCGCAGGTGGTCCCCACCATCGCGGTCGAGCCGCCCCGCGCTCCGCAGCAGATGGAGCGCGCCATCAAGGGCCTGGTCACGGGCCGGTTCCAGTGGATCGCGTTCACCTCAGCGAACGCGGTGCGCGCAGTGCGCGAAAAGCTGGAGGAGTACGGCCTGGACGCGCGGGCCTTCGCCGGGATCAAGGTGGCCGCCGTGGGCGAGCAAACGGCCGCGGCGCTCGGTGAGTTCGGCATCAAGCCCGACTTGGTGCCGGAGGCCGAGCAGTCGAGTGAGGGCCTGGCGGCCGCCTGGCCGCCCTATGACGACGTGCTCGACCCGATCAACCGGGTGCTCCTGCCCCGGGCGGACATAGCCACGGAAACCCTGGTGGCGCGGCTGACCGACCTGGGCTGGGAAACCGAGGACGTGACCGCGTACCGCACGGTGCGCGCCGCCCCGCCGCCCGCCCCGATCCGGGAGGCGATCAAGGGCGGCGGCTTCGACGCCGTGCTGTTCACCTCGTCCTCCACCGTGCGGAACCTCATCGGCATCGCTGGCAAGCCGCACGCGGTGACCGCGGTGGCGGTGATCGGCCCGCAGACCGCACAGACCGCAGCCGAGTACGGGCTCCGCGTCGACGTCACGGCGCCCCGGCCGTCGGCCACGGCGCTGGTGGACGCGCTGGCCGAGCACGGCGCGCGGCTGCGGGACGCCGCCCTGGCCGCGGGTGAGCCGGTGCGCAGGCCCAGCGAGCGCCGCCGCGGCGGCCGCCGCCGCATACGGTAGTCCGGGAGCGCCACGGTAGTCCGGGAGCACTCGGGTCCGGGCGCGCTGAAGGAGGTAGTCGTGACTGGCTTCCCCGCTGTCCGGCCCCGGAGGCTGCGGCGCACCCCGGCACTGCGCCGTCTCGCCGCGGCCACCAGCGTCCGCGGTGCCGACCTGGTGCTCCCGATGTTCGTCAAGGAAGGGATCACCGAGCCCGTGCCGGTGCCCTCCATGCCCGGCGTGGTCCAGCACACCAGGGACAGCCTGCGCAAGGCCGCGGCCGAGGCGGCCGA
>DASXKD010000620.1:0-8536 GCA_036497045.1 Streptosporangiaceae bacterium
TCGCCGCCGCCGGCACGACGATCATCTCAGCGCCCGCCGACGGGCCGTTCGGCCGCACTTTCACGTTCGCCGACCCCGACGGCTACCAGGTGACCCTCCACGACCGCGGCTGAGCCGGGCGTCCCGGCCTCCCGCGCGGCAGGCGCCCCGAGCGGGCTTCTCACCGCGGCAGGCCAGCCGCCCGGGACACGGCAACGCCGCTCATGCAGTTTGAAGCAGCTTGAGCGTCCGCTGCGGGTCGCAGGCGTGGTGGCGGTCAGCCGCGGCGATGCCGGCGTGGCCGTCCAAGCACAGCAGGCTGATGGCCAGGACAGATCATGGACAACTTTTTCTGAGAAGAGGACGTGTTTTGAGGCCCTACGCTAACCGCCCGTTTGCTGGCTCGTCAGCCGCACGCCTGAGTGCGCCCAGGGGCGGCTGAACCCGACCGGGTTCGTGTCGCCGGGGGCCGCCTTGCTGGTGCCGAAGGGCGAGATCCGGATCGGGAAACCCGTCGCGTACGCCTCGATCATCAGGTCGGGCCCGATGACCAGGCCGACATGGCCAGGCGAGGTGGTCGTGCCGTCGGAACCGGCGAAGAAGACCAGGTCACCGGGTTCCTCGTGGCCCGGCTGGATCCTCGGGCCCCACAACCACTGCAACTCCGAGGTGCGCGGGATGTCGATGCCGGCCGAGCGGTAGGCCATCATCATCAGCCCGGAGCAGTCGAACGCGTCGGGCCCGGTCCCGCCCCACAGGTACGGCTTGCCGATCTGCTGCCGCGCGAAAGCGATCACGGTGGCCACGGCCTGGTTCGGCACCGTGATGGCGGTGGTGCCCGGCTGGCAGGTCGCCTGCGGCCCGGGTTGTGCCGCGGCGACGGTGAAGCCACCGGACGCGTATATCCCGGCCCAGTGCAGCACCTCCTGCACGTAGGAGGTGAGGTGGTTGTAGGCGAAGATGGCGCCGCTCGGATTGGTCAGCACCCCGTGCTCAAGCAGGTACTTCGCGGCGCCGCCAATCGCGTCGGCTGGCTCGTAGACGCTGGCTACGCCGTCCCCGTTGCCGTCCGTGGCGACCCCGCTGACCTGCTCGCTGGCCGGGTGGACCGGTGCGCCGCCCCAGGTGTTCCCCGAGGCGCCATCGATGCCGATCTGCATCGGCCCGGCCGCGCCGAACGCGTTCGCCCCGCTGTGCACGCCGGGCAGGGTGGACCGGCCGTCGTTGGACTCCACCTCGCCGATCCCGGCCAGGATCGTCCACGGCACCCCGTAGGTGTGCCCAGCCTGCTGGAAGAGCTGCAGGTAGTTGGCGGGAATGGCGGTTCCCGCTGCCTTGCTCGGCGCGGGCTGGACCGCGGCGGTCACCACCGCGCCGCCGCTGGCGCCGCAGCCCTGGCCAGCGGCGAACAGCATGCTGCCGCCGGTGATGCCCGCGCCGGCTAGCGCGAGGCCGAGCACGAGCAGGCCGACCATGCCGATGGCGACTACCGCTGCAGTACGCCCCGACACGCGCCAGCTAGCTTCCCACCTCACGTGTTTCCTGCCGAGGCAAGTTCCAGGTCTTCCACCTGCCAGTTTGATCCCGCACCGGTCACCGTGACCGCGTAGCTGGTGGTGGTCTGCCTAGTGCCTTTGGTAGCGGTGACCTTCTGGGTGATCGCGACGATGAACGTGATGTTGTTGGACCCGAAGCCGCGGATGGCGGTGATCTTCCCGGTGCCGGTGGCGATCTGCCTTTGCTGGGTCCTTATCTGGGCCACGCCGGGGGTGGCGAAGCCGCGCGCAAGCACGGTCGCCAGTTGCGTGGTGGCCAGGCCGTTGAACTGCCGTTCGTAGCTGGCCGTGCTTTGCGTGTAGGTGTAGCTGGCGTACGCCGCCGCGAACTTGTGCACCAGGTCCGCGGCCGCGGTCAGGCCTGCCTGGCCGAACGGCAGCCAGGCGTAGATATCAGGCCCGGCGCCCGGCTGCGGCGAGGAACCCGCGCCGCTAGTAGCCGGTTGGCTGGCCGGGCCTGGGGACGGCGAGGTACTGGACAGTGGCGTGGACAGCCCGACGGCCCGCCCGTGCCCGGTGCTGCTGCCCCGGCCCAGCGTGTTGGGGATGATCAGGAACGCGCCCAGCGCGGCAAGGACAAGAACGACTCCAGCAAAGACGAGCTTGCGCTGGGCCGACGTGAGATCCATCGCCGCCGCGCTACTTCCGGCGCCACAGCGGGCGCAGCCAGAACGGGGTCGGGCCGGCTGGCTCGTCACCACGGCTGCCGTTGCCGCCCGCTGATGAGCCTGCCCCCGGAGCAGCTGGTGGCGGTGACGCGGCCCGGGGCGCGGCAGGTGGGGCCGTCCGGCGCGTGGGCGGTGCCGAATGGGGCGCCGCCGCGCGGGGCGCCGCCGTGCGAGGTGCCGGCGCGCGAGGCGCCGCCGCACGGGGTGCCGGCCCAGGTGCCGCCCGCGCCTGGGCACGCCCGTTCCCTGACTGGCCGCCACCTGACTGGCCGCCGCCGGAGTAGCCGCCACCTGAGTAGCCGCCGGGGTGGCTGCCGCCACCGAACGGGCCGGGGGCAACGGACCGGGCCTGCTGCTGTTGCGGCCCGTGTTGCGCGCTGCCAGCGGGCTGGCCCGCGGACGCCGGTGCCCTGGACTGGGAAGGCACGACGAGGGGGCCGTTGCTGCCGCTCCTGGCCCAGCCGGAGGCCGGCCGCGCGGCGCCCTCCTCGGACCGCGGTGGCAGGTCCAGTGGCGGCGGGGTGCGGCCCGGCGCACCGTTCACCCCGGCCCTGGCCCGCCCCATCGCGGCGGCCCCGGCACCGGGGCTGGCGGTGTGCTCAGGAACGGCATCTTGGCCCGCCTCGGCGGCCGCGGCACCGGCCTCGGCGCCCTGGGCACCCGGTGAGCCCGCGGCCGCGGCGCCGGCCAGGGCACCCGTCGCGCCCGCCGTCGCCCCGGCGGTCGCGATCTGCGCGGCAACACCGGCCGCCTGGGCCGGGTTGCGCCGCGCCCAGCGGGCCGCACGGTAGGCGGCGAACCCGGGCACCCCGACGGTGGCCGCGTCCCGCGTGTTGCGCGCCGCGGTGCTCCCTGCCCGGGCAAACGAAGCGTCGGCCTGTTCCCTGGAGCCGATGACGCCGTAGCCGACCGCGGAGAACAGGTGCGTGAACGGTTTGCGGTAGATGAACACCGCCACGGTGACCAGGGAGATCATCAGGATCTTCAGCGCCCACGGCAGCACCAGGTCGCTGGTGCCCATGATCAGCGAGTAGGCGTAGAGCAGCACGGACAGCACGATCGCGATCGCCCCCTGTTTGAGCAGCACTCCGATCAGCAGCTCACCCCAGCGCAGCGCGACGACCCGGCCGAAGCCCGGATGGGTGCCCACGATGAGGAAGAAAGGACCGGCCACGAGCAGCAGCAGGAATCCTAGTTTCAGCAGGATCAGGGTGATCGCGATGAGCAGCACGAGCACTCCCGCGAGCAGCGCGGCGAACAGTGCGGCGAACCCGATCTCCAGCCGGGTGGTCCACTGTTTGCCCTGGAACAGGGCATACGCGCCGGGGTCCTTCTGTTTCAGCGAGGCCGCCAGGCCGGTGTAGGCGTCCTCCTTGGCCTGGATGACGCTGGCCGTGGGTTTCTCGTTCGCGGCGATCGCCTGCGCCCACAGCAACTGCCGCCCGTAGGTGTTGACCACGGTGGGGGCGCGCTTGCCGGTGCTGTAGCCGGTGGTGCCGAACTCGCCGATCAGCCAGGGCTTGCAGACCAGCACGGTCCACAGTTCGTTGGCGTTGGCGTCCACGATGCTGTTGCCGGAGGAGAAGTTGAAGTTGGCCTGCGGCGGGGTTTGCGGGTCGTTCCTGCTTACCGGGACGCAGTTGCTCTGGTGCGGGGCGGGCAGTTTGGCGAACGCCACGTTGAGCGCCTGGCTGATGCCGTCGGACACGGCCTTGCCTGCCCCGGTGAAGTCGGCGGGCCGCCCGATCAGCCAGATCGCGACGGCGCACGCGAGCACCATCCACAGGGTGCCCTCGATGGTGCGGCTGGCCCGCTTGCGGATCAGCCCCTGCCAGGCCAGCCAGATCGCGCCGAGGATCACCACCGGCGCCAGGTAGGGGAAGTAGATGGCGTTGCCCAGGCTGGTGACCAGCTTGTCCACCGCGCCGGTGAGCCAGGACAGGATGCCCTCGCCAGCGGCGGACTGGTAAACGGTGATGGTGACCCGGTCCAGGGCCTTGGCCGCGTCGAATACCACCCCGGCGATGTTGTTCCCCACCAGCGAGGCCATATCGGAGCACTGCAGGTCGGAGGCGGCCCAGGACTGCCCGGCCATGCCGTAGCTGTCGTACAGCGTGGGCTTGCCGGTGCTGCCGCTGCCGGCCGGGGGCCGGATCAGGGCGTCGATCCCGCCGGTGGCGGACTCGGGGGTGGGCACGGACGGCTGGCAGATGTTGTTCAGGTCGCCGACGATGCCGCTGGACCCGGACGCGCAGAAGCCGAGCAGGCCGCCGAGGTCACCGATCCCAGGAACCTGGCAGATCCCGCTCGACGCGGCCGGCCGCGCCGTGACCTGGACGGCGGTGGTGGTCACGGCACTGGCGCGGAGCGCGGGACCAGCCAGGCCGGCGGGGCTCGCCGTGCCGGTGTGGTCCGCAGGGGTGGCCAGGCCCGTGGGGCTGGCCGGGAGGGCCAGAGAGGCCGGGCTTGCGGGGAGCGCGGCGTGGGCGGGGCTGGCGGCCGCCTGGGCCACCGCCGGCATGCCGAGCATCGCCACCACCGCACCAGCAAGCAACAGCGCGCGCCAGGCCGGGCGGGCGACGGCACGGCCGCAGCGCCGGATCTGGCGTCCCGGCCGCGCACCCTGGGGGGACCGCGGGTACCTGAGGAACTGCGGGACGTGCGGGGACTTCGGGGGCGACGTCGGCATATCCGGGGCTCCGGACCTCGTGAGGTTGGCTAAGTCAGCGACATGGGGAATGACCTGGGGCGATCGCATATCCGGTTTCCTGATCAATGCGGGGGCCCGCCCGAGAGCGGCTTGTACCGGCGTAACTCACCCGGGTTAGCCTGTGTCCCCCGCGCTGGATCTCCCGGCGGCCGGGCGCCTGATACCCCGCCTCCCAGCGGCTGACTTTCTCGTGCCTGCCCCGCGGGCGGATTGGCCTGTCCCGCCGCGCCCGCGAGCGGCCCTGACGCGTCCCCGTTGGACTGAGGGCCTGACGGTGCGCCGTCCCCGGTTCCCGGTTCAGTGCGCGCATGCTTGGCGACCGTGGCGCCCGGCGCTGGCTCCCCGGGCCGGGCCCGGGTGGGATTGGTGTCGAGCCAGCGCTGCATCTCCTCGGAGATCAGGTCGATGCCGATCCGGCCCGCCCGGCCCTCCAGGTCGCGGAAGAGGCATTCCCCGTTGCCCAGGCCGCGCAGCACGGCCTGGTGCTCGGCCGAGGCCTCCACCCCCAGCAGCGCCATGACGTTGGCCACCTCGACCCGTTCGGAGGACCGGAACGCGAACACCGAGGAAATGCAGTTGGTGACCTGCTCGGCCAGCAGGTCACCGGCGTTCTGGGAGACCAGGATCAGCGCGGTGTTGCGGGACCGGCCCATCCGCGACACTTCGGGGACCAGCTTCGCCCCTTCAGGGGTCGAGGTGATCGCCCAGGCCTCGTCCAGGAAGATGGCCTTCGGCATGCGCCGGTCCATCCCGTTCAGCAGCCTGCGCGCGAACTGGGAGACCAGGTACAGCAGGGCGACCGACAGGCGCTGCTCGTAGGAGAAGTCCCCCCGGTTCACGCTGGCATCCGGAAGCGTCAGCCCGGCCAGCGTGAACACCGTGGTCCAGCCCTCGGCATCGATCCGCTGCCCGGCCGTGGGCGAGAAACACAACCGGGCCAGCCGCATCTCCGACATCGAGTGCAGCACCGCGCCCAGGTTCTTCGACGCCGGATCGGAGGAGGCCTCGAGATGCCGGACCACCCCGCCAAGGCTGGGCTTCTCCCGGGCGGCCACCGCCGCCACCGCCTGGATCATCGCGCTCTCGCGTTCTTCCGACATCCTCGGCAGCAGCAGCCGCAGCGTTTCCGTGGCCATGGTGCGCCGGGTGGCGAGGTCGTCGCCGAAGGAGAACGGGTCAAGCAGCCCGGGCGCGGCCGAGCCGAGCGGCAGCACCCGCGCCTTGCGCCCCCGCGCCTGCAGCACGTCGACCAGCGGCTCGGCGTCCCCCTTGGGGTCGATCACCGCGATCGTGACCCCGCGCAGCGCAAGCTGCATGATCAGCAGCAGGGCCAGGGTGGTCTTGCCGCCCCCGGGCTCACCGGTGATGGCCACCGCGGTGGGCCGGTTGCGGACCGCGGCAAGCAGCGGATCGAAGTGCACGATGGAGCGGGCCCGGCCCATGGTCTCCCCGATGTAGGGGCCGACCCAGCCCAGGTCCTGCTCGCCGCCCTCGGTCACGCCCGCGTGGCCGGTGGCGCCGCCCGCGGGCATGTCGCCAAGCGCGACGGTGGCCGTCGGCACCCCGCCGGCGATCGTGTACAGCGGCTGGCGCTGCACGTAGGACGACAGGTGCACCCGTTCGCCGGGCAGCGACTCGCGCAGCAGGCTGAACTGGTCGCCGGTGGAGTTGACCACATCGATGCCGATGTCGCGGTAGTGCTCGACCAGCGCCTCCACCCGGCGCTGGCACAGTTCTCTGGTCGGCGCGGCCACCGACAGCCGGTGCCAGCCGTAGACGAACGGCAGGCGCTCCTTGGTGATCCCGTGCTCCAGCATCCGGGCGGCCTCAAGCTGCTCGGCCAGCGCCAGCGGCAGGTCGACCCCGGCCTCGCGGATATGCGCGTCCATGTCCCTGGCGTGGGCGAGCCGCCGGCCGACGTCCTTGCTCGCCTTGGCCGGGGAGATGAGCTTCATCCGCGAGCTGATCTCGACCGGGAACGGCAGCGAGTCGGCGAAGTGCAGCCACGGCTCACCGTCGGGGAAGTGCATCACGTCGGGGAACCGGGAGAACGACAAGAATGCCGCCCAGGACTCCCCCTCGGGCTGTTCCAGATGCAGCAGCGTCCTGCCGTTGTGCACCTGCCCCTCAAGCAGCGCCTCGAGCTCCCCCGTGCCCCAGGTACGCCGCCGCACCGCCGAGCCGGGCGGATCCCCCGCGGTCCCCGACAATGTGTGCTGGAACAGCCAGGCGATCTCCTCGCTGGTCGCGTGCCTGGCTCGCAGCGCGCTCCCGGACAAGGCCCGGCCCAGCCGCTCGGCCTGGTCGGTCCACTTGGCGACCTCCGAGGCCGGCACCGCCTCGTCGTTCAGGCCCAGCGCCTGCTCGCTGGCCCGGTAGGCGTTGATGAACTGAGAGAACATCCCACCGGACAACTGCGCCCGCATCCCCCGCTGGCCCAGCCGCACCCCCAGGTAGACCTCCTTGGACCAGAAGTCCTTCGCCCACACGTGCCGGTACATCTCGTCCAGGTAGTCACGCCAGCCCGGGCCGCCGTCGGAGGTAGCGTCCAGCCGCGCCGCCCACTGCGCGGCCGGGTAGGACCGGTGCGCCACCCGCAGGTGCACCTCTGCTTCGGGCAACCGGATCGCGGCCATCGCGACCGTGATGTTGATGGCCAGCGCCTCCCGCTCGGCGGGCGTGGTGAACTCGTAGGCGTGCGTCGGCAGCCGGTAGTAGGCCCAGGCATGTGTCTCGGTCAGCAGGATGGAATCGTCGAAGTAGCGGACGCTCATCCGGCTGCGCCGACGGGTGCGCGCGGTCACCGGGCCACCCTGCGCCGCACCGGGTCATCCGCGAGCGAACTCATCAGCACCCCGGCCAGCGCGGTGTAGGCCTGCAGCACCGCCGGGCGCAACCTGGCCTGCCTCGGCTGCCCGTCCGTGGCCTCCAGGCTGTCCCTGATGCCGCGCTCCGCCTCCGGCTCGGCCAGGTGGTCGTCCCAGGGCACCCTGACGATGGCACGGCACCTGCCCCGCAGCACCTGTTCGGCTTGTTCCGCATGGCGCACGCTGCGCTGGCTGACCCCGTTCAGCACAGCGATCGAGTGCCTGGCCAGCTGGGCTTGGCCGTGACCGGCGAGGTATTCGGAGGTCATGGACACCGCCTGGGCAGCGTCGGGACTGGCCGGGACGACAAGGACAAGCTGCCCGGCCTCGGCCAGCAGCTTAGCCACCGCCGGGGCACCTGGGTCCGCGAACGTGAGCTGGTACCTGGATGCCAGGACGCTGATCAGCCGGTCGTGCTGCAGGTTCGGCAGCGCCGCGCCACCGTCGGGTGCCGCGTCCTGGCTGATCACGTCCAAGCGGCCCCGGGTACGGGCTCCCCTGGCCGGGGCGCCGCGGCCGGGGGCAGGGCTCCGGTGCCCGCCGTTCGCCGCGTGGGCACCGGGGGCCCGATCGGCCAGCAGGGCGCTCACGGTGATCGCCGGGACGCGGGCAAGCTCGGTGAGCGAGGCGGGTCCGGGGTTCAGGTCGAGCGCAGCGACGGGCTCTCCGCGCAGCCCGGCCAGCAGGTCGGCGAGCATGAGCGTGGTCACCGTCTGGCCCGCGCCCACCGTGCAGCCGAGCACCACGACCAGCCGC
>DASXKD010000621.1:0-8375 GCA_036497045.1 Streptosporangiaceae bacterium
CTGGCCGGTGCCCAGGCCGTGACCCGGGACCGTCCGGCGCTGGACGGCCGCCCCGGGCAGATCACCATCGGGATCAGCGACCTGTACAACCTGCACGACCTCACCGCGACGTTCCCGCTGCACCGGCTGACCGCGCTGGCCGGCCCGTCCGGGGCCGGGAAGACCGCCCTGGTGCTGGACAGCCTCATCCCGGCCGCGCGGGCGCTGCTCAGCGGGTCGGCGCTGCCCGGGCACGTCCGCCGCCTGGACCTCGGCGGCATCCGCCAGGTCGTCCAGGTTGACGCCTCGCCCATCGGCCAGAACACGCGGTCGACACCCGCGACCTACTCCGGAGCGTTCGACCAGATCCGCCGCGTGTTTGCCGACACTGGGTACGCCCGGCGGCGGCGCTGGAAGCCGGGGCACTTCTCGTTCAACACCCGCGAGGGCCAGTGCCCCACCTGCCGCGGGCTCGGCCATATTGACCTCGACGTCCAGTACCTGCCCGACATCGCCGTCCAGTGCCCGACCTGCCATGGCGCCCGCTTCAACGAGGCCACCCTGGCCGTCCGGGTCGACGGCCTGACCATAGCCGACGTGCTCGGCCTCAGCGTGGACGACGCCCTGGAGCGGTTCGCTGACCGGGCCCCGGTCGCCGCGGCGCTGCGGCCCGTCAGCGAGGTCGGCCTGGGTTACCTGCGGCTCGGCGAGCCCACGCCGTCGCTGTCCGGCGGCGAGTCGCAGCGGCTGCGGATCGCCTCCCGGCTGCGCAGCAGCCAGCGCGGGACGCTGTACGTCTTCGACGAGCCATCCACCGGGCTGCACCCACTGGACGTGGCCACCCTGGCCGGGGTCTTCGGCCGGCTGCTGGACGCCGGGGCCACGATCATCGTCATCGACCACGATCTGGACCTGCTCGCCGCCGCCGATCACCTCATCGACATGGGACCCGGCGGCGGCCCAGATGGCGGGCGCATCCTCGCCGCGGGGACGCCCGAGGACGTCGCACGCGCCCCGGGCAGCGCGACCGGGCCGTGGCTGGCCGAGCACCTGAGCCTGCCGGGAACGGCGCGGCGCATCGTGGCAGGCACCGGCGATCCGCTACCACCGGAGGCTCTCGCCATGACCTGATCACCTGGCATGGCGGCACCTAGAATGTCCCGAACCGCGCGCACCCTCACCACGACCGGAGCCGGCGAGCGATATGACCACTGCAGATGCTCCCGCTCTCTCCTATTCCTCGGCACCGGGGCGGTGGGTGCTGGCGATCACCGTGCTCGGCTCGGGGATCGCCGCGCTGGACGCCACGGTCGTCAACATCGCCCTGCCGACCATCGGCCGCGATTTTCACACCGGTATTGCCGCCCTGCAGTGGGTGATGACCGGCTACACCCTGACGCTCGCCGCCTTCCTGCTGATCGGCGGCTCGCTCGGCGACCGCTTCGGCAGGCGGAAGGTCTATCTGATCGGCATCGTGTGGTTCGCGCTGGCCTCGGCGGCGTGCGGATTCGCCCCCACCGCGCTGTTCCTTATTGTCACCCGGTTGCTCCAGGGTGTCGGTGCGGCGCTACTCACGCCGGGAAGCCTGGCGATCCTGGAAGCGTCGTTCGTGCCCGCGGACCGGGCCCGGGCGATCGGGGCCTGGTCGGGCCTGGGCGGTGTGGCTGTCGCCGCCGGGCCGCTGGTCGGCGGCTACCTGATCACGGCCGCGTCCTGGCGGTGGATCTTCTTCATCAACGTCCCGCTCGCGGCGGCGGTGGTCGGGTTCGGCGCACGGCACGTTCCTGAATCGCGTGACGCCACCGTCACCGGCAAGATCGATTACGCGGGCGCGGCGGCCGCGGTCGTGTTCCTGACCGGCATCACGTTCGCGTTCATTGAGGCCCCGGCGCTGGGCTGGTCGTCGCCCGCTGTGCTCACGATGACGGCCATCGGCGTCGCCGGGCTGGCCGCCTTCCTGGCCAGGGAACGCCGGGCAGCGGCGCCGATGCTGCCGCTGTCGCTGTTCGCCGAGCGGCAGTTCGCCGCGACCAACGCCGTGACGTTCATCGTGTATGCGGCGCTGACCGGCGCGACCTTCCTGCTGCCGGTGGTGCTCCAGGTCGTGTCCGGTTATTCCCCGCTCGCCTCCGGCCTCGCGTTTGTGCCCCTGACCGTGATCATGCTTGTACTGTCGGCCCGCTCCGGGCAGCTCGCGGCCAGGATCGGGCCGCGCCTGCAGTTGAGCGTCGGTCCCATCGTGGTCGGCGCGGGCCTGGCCATGCTCACCATGGCCACGTCCGGGTCCAGCTATGTGGTTTACGTGCTGCCAGCGATCGTCGTGTTCGGGCTCGGGCTGGCGATCACGGTCGCGCCGCTCACCGCCACCGCGATGAGCGCGGCGCCTGCGGCACACTCGGGCATCGCCTCGGCTGTGAACAACGATGTGGCCCGGTTCGGCGGCCTGCTGGCCGTCGCCGTCCTGCCGGCACTCGCAGGCATCACTGGCACGGCCTACCTGCACCCGGATGCGCTGGCCGCCGGATTCCGCACCGCGGCGCTCATATCCGGCGCGATGTGCGCCGCGGGCGGGCTGCTCGCCGCGTTCACGATCACCAACCCCGCGCGCGTGCCCGGGCCCGCCGGTGCGCCGGCGCCCGAAGAGTACCTCCATTGCGGCCTCGACGCGCCACCGCTCACCACCACTGTCAGCCAGGCAACCGGCGCGGAGTAACCTCCCGCCTGCGCAGGTGGCCATCGGCCTGTTCGTCCGGCAGGTGGCGGCGAATCATGTTGTGCTCGGTGGCGCAGGCACGTTCATCAGGCCGCTGACTGAGCGCCGGTCGCGGGTGTGCTGGCCAGCGGGGGGCGGTGCTCACCCGCGGCGGCTTGTGCGGCGGCAGTGGTTTGCATGTAGCGGTGCACCAGGGGGATGGCGGCCGCGCCTTCGCCGACGGCGGAGGCGACCCGTTTGACCGAACCGTGGCGTACGTCACCGGCGGCGAACACCCCGGGCAGGCTGGTCTCCAGCAGCAGCGGCCGGCGGGCGGGGTGCCAGCGGCGGCCGCCGGTGCCAGCGGGCAGGTCCGGTCCGGTCCGGATGAACCCCTGCTGGTCGCGCGCGACGTTGCCGGCGAGCCATTGGGTCCGCGGCTGTGAGCCGATGAGGACGAACAAGGCGTCGGCGGGGACGCTGCGCCGCGCCCCGGAGGCGATGTCTTTCAGTACCAGCGACTGGAGATGGCCGGTGCCGGTGCCGTCGGCGACCTGCACGCGGTAGCAGACGTCCACGTTCGGGGTGGCGTCGATCTGGCGGATGAGGTAGTCGGACATGCTGCCCGCCAGCGAGGCTGCGCGTACCAGCACCGTCACCTGGCTGGCCCACTTGGCCATGTGCAGCGCGGTCTGCCCGGCGGAGTTGCCGCCCCCGGCGACGAACACGTTCCGCCCGCGCATCGCCGGTGCCTCGCCGGCCGCAGCGCCGTAGAACACCCCCCGGCCCTGCAAGTCCTCCAAGCGCGGAATGCAGAGCCGCCGGTAGGTGGCGCCGGTCGCGATGATCACGGTGCGCGAGGTGAGAACGCCGCCGTCCGACAGCCGCAGCCGGTAGTGGCCGTCCTTTCTGGACAGGCTCTCGGCCTGGCGCATATACAGGAACGTCGTGCCGAAGGTCCAGGCCTGCTCCCAGGTCTCCTGGGCCAGCTTGGCGCCGCTGATGCCCTGGGAGAAGCCGGGATAGTTGCGGATCATCGAGCTGGTCCCTGCCTGGCCGCCGATGGCCTCCTGCTCAACCACCACGGTGCGCAGGCCCTCTGAGGACGCGCCGACCGCGGCGGCGAGCCCGGCCGGGCCGCCGCCGACGACCGCCACATCGAAGACCTCCTCGGGCGAGATCGGTGTCATGACGCCGAAGGCGTCAGCGATCTGCGGGTTCGAGGGGTTGACCAGCACTGGCCGCTCCGCCCCGAACCGGAGCACCACAACCGGCAGTTCCGGCGACTCCAGGCCCAGTTCGTGCAGCATCTGCCGGCCATGCCCAGAGGTGGCGTCATAGAAGCCGGCCGGGACCCGGTGACGGGCGAACAGGTCACGCAGCTCCTGGGACCGAGCGGACCATCGCGTGCCGATCACCTGCGCCACCTCGAAGCCGCCGCCACGCCGGCTGTCCCACTCCCTCAGGAACTCGGTTATCGAGCGGTGGAACTCCTCGGCCGGGGCCTGTACCGGACCCGTCACCCAGTGGTCGACCGTGCCGAGGGTGACCGCGTCGAAGACCGACCGCATAGCTTCCCAGTCACCCCAGCCAATCACGGCCACCCGAAGTGCCGTCGGGTCGATGGCGCGGATCGCGGCAAGCACCTCGATGCCATCCGCATCCTGCGCACCGACCCCGCCGATGACCAGCGCCACCGGCAGCCCAGCGGCCACCAGCTCCCGCATCCAGGGCTCCAGCTCCGCGGGCCGGTCGCAGACGACGATCCGATAGTCCGCGGCATACCGCTTGGACAGCTCCCGGTAGAGGATCTCCCGAGTGCCAGGCTCACGGCAGACGAGGACGATGGCCGCCTGTGCCCCGGCGGTTTCACCGCGCACGGCGGAGCCCAGCTCCTCATGCGCAGCGGTGAGCGTGCCAGCTGATGCGGTCATCTCGTCCCCCTCGGGTGCGTCGCCTGAATCCGGTGCACGGCCGAAGGTATGAACTGCAGCGTTCGCGCAGCGCTCGGCGGCATGCGCTCGGGCCACGCTGTGGGCGGCCGAGGGAGATGGCTTGGGCAGGGTGCGTGCTTGACCGCGTAAGGCCTGCGCGCCGCCGCCCACGAAACCGGAAGACGAACTCACGCGGTTGCTCCCGGCTGGTCCGTCGGCTCAGCCGGTCATTCGCCGGCCGGACACCAGGGTCAGGACCAGTCGCTGCCTGATTGCTGCTCCGGTGCTCCGGCGGCTCGCGGCGATGGTGCGGCGGCGGCGGTGAGCAGCTCTTCGATCCGGGCAAGCCGCCGGTCGAGTTCGGCCAGCGTCACCGCCGATGTGACCGGCTCCGGTGTGAACGGCTCCGCCTGCGGGCCGCGCTGGGCCCGGCTGGGCCCTTGGGTGACGAAGCTCGACGACACCTGCGCCGTCACCACCGCCAAAGTGAGCAGGCCGATGCCCATGATGAAGCAAGCCGTGATCCGTCCCGCCGTGGTGACCGGGAAGAAGTCGCCATAGCCGACGGTGGTGACCGTCACCGCCGACCACCACAGCGACTCACCCAGGGTGTGGATGTTGGACTTGGGCGCATGGCGCTCGACCAGATACACGATCAGCGCGCCGTTGAGGACCATCGCCGAGGCGGCCAGCAAGAAGCGGCGCAGGTTCCCCCGCCGGAACACCGATCGGACCAGCCGCAGACTGAAGACCACCCGCACCGGCGGGAGGATCACCGAGGCGATCCCGAGCGGATGGGTGATCAGATAGTGAACGTGGCGCCTGGCCAGGCCGCTGCGGATGGTGATGTCGATCCCATAGACGACCCGGACAGCAGCCTGGATGAGCAGCACGAAGGCCCTGACGTCATGTGAGGTGCTGAAGTCCCCGGGAGGGACCACCACGATCCACAGCGAGGCCAGCGCCAGAAGATCGAGCGGCGTCTGGGTTCTTTCTACATAGGCGGCCAGGCGGCCATCAGGGTCGTCCACAGCAGAGTCATCATCAGCACCCGGGCCTGGCCGCTGGGCAATGTCGTTCATGGTCACCAGCGTTGCACCGAACCACAGAGCGGGAACGAAGGACACCGCGAGAGCCGGGCTGGCTTGCCGGCGGCGCGGGCGATCGACCTGGCTATCCGATCAGGTTCCCCGCAGGCCAGGGGCGGGCCGCCAGGACCGCTAGATGCAGCGACACGAGCGTTTCTTCAAGCTCGGGAAGAGCGCCGGTCCGGCCTGCGCGGACCGTGGATCGCACCAGTTCATCTGTGGCTCCGGCAAGAGCGAGATACGCCTCGGGAGGAACGGACGGCCATTGCGGGTGATGCTCTCGCCCGTGCTGGTGCCATTTCTGGTTCAGCTCAGCGAACAGGCCCGCCGCGGCGTCGAGCCGGTCTACCGCGCGCGGCCCCGCCGTCGGCATGTGGATATAGAAGACCCTGGCGAACGCCGGCTCGCCGGCGAGAAACGCGAGGTACGCCCGGCACGCGACCCGGAGTACCTCCTCGTCGCACGACCCGGCCGGCAGGGCGCGCGTCGCGGACACTACCTGGGCGATCATGAGCTCCCGGCCTTCGGCGGTCGCGGCCAGGAAGCAGGCCTCCTTGTCCGCGAAGTGGGCGTAGAAGGCGGCCCGGGACACTCTGGCCCGCCGCACGATGTCGGCGATAGTTACGGCCAGATAGCCGGATTCCGACACCGCGGCGATCACCGAGCGCAGCAGCCGTTCCCGTTGCGACGCGCGTACGGCTGGCAGCGGCAGGCGGCTCCTGCCGCGGGGAAGACCCGGCTTTCCTTCATGGGTCTTGGCGAGAGTCCCCCCTTGCCCGGTGTCGGTCACGGGCATACAGTAGCTGGCGTAGCTCTAAAGTACTGATTCGTACTTTTGGTAATGGCCCATGTACGCGTGCGTGAGAGCACCCGTCCTGGCGCGGGAACCCGCATCCCGCTCGGTCGTACGAAAGGCGTCAACCGCAGCGGCGGGAAGAGAGGCAATGGCGGCACGACAGACCTCCCAGGCGCGAGGCGGATCATGATTCCCGGCGGGCACCCCGTGGTTCGCGTGACCGGCGCACCAGCGGAACTGAGCGAGCTGGCGGCCGAGTTCCCTGGCTATGAGTTCGCCACGCAGCAGGGCTGGGACGGCATCTCCATCATCGCCAGGCGCCACGGCGGTGGCGCGCAGCCAGGCTTGTACGCCGTCGTCACCAACGACGTGGACGAGATGCGCCGCGCGCTTCTTGAGCAGGAGCGACCCAGCTAAACCAGGGTGACAGCCGCATCAGCCGTGAAGGGAGACTGAGATGTTCATGACTTGGACCGGATGGCGGTTGTGCACCCGGCTAGTGGTCGCCGGACTCACCCTGGGTGCCCTGCTCGCGGCTGCGCCCGCGGTGAGCGCGAGCGCCCTCGGCCGGCAGGCGGCCGCCAGCGCCAGCGGGCCGGTAACGGGCACGGCTAATGGGCCAGTTCGCGGCTTGGCCAAGGGGGCGGTCAATGAGTTTCTCGGCATCCCGTACGCCGCACCACCGGTCGGCGCGCTGCGCTGGCAGCCGCCGCAACCCGCCGCCAGCTGGTCTGGTGTGCGCGACGCGACGCAGTTCGCGCCGCACTGCCCGCAGCTGGCGGGGCCTTTCGGCCAGGCCAGCACATCGGAGAACTGCCTGTTCCTGAACGTCTTCACGCCCCGCCACCAGCATGCCGGTTCACACTTCCCGGTCATGGTGTGGATCCACGGTGGCGCGCTGGTGACCGGCGAGAGCAACGACTACGACCCCACGCAGCTGGTGGCAGACGGCGTCACCGTGGTCACCATCAACTACCGGCTCGGTGCGCTCGGCTTCCTGGCGCACCCGGCCCTGGCCGACGCGAACGGCCAGTCGGGTGACTACGGCCTCATGGACCAGCAGGCCGCCCTGCGCTGGGTACAGCGCAACATCGCCAGCTTCGGCGGCAACCCGCACAACGTCACCATCTTCGGTGAGTCCGCGGGCGGCTTGTCCACGCTGTCACAGGTTGCATCGCCGCAGGCCAGGGGACTGTTCGAACGGGCGATCGTCGAGAGCGGCTCCTACAACCTCACACAGGCATCGCTAGCGAGCGCCGAGGCCGCCGGCCAGGCATTCGCCGTCAAGGCGGGATGCGCCAGCCAGACTGCGGCCTGCCTGCGAAGCCTGCCCGTCTCGACCATCCTGGCCGACCAGGACGCGGCCGGCTACACGCCGAACATCAACAGCCAGGTGCTGCCCGAGACGCTGGGGACCGCGTTCGCCACCGGCAACTTCAACCGCGTCCCGATCATCAACGGCACGAACCGCGACGAATGGCGGCTGTTCGTCGCGCTCAGCGAACTAACGGGCAACCCGGTCACGGCCTCGAACTACCAGAGCATGATCTCTTCCACGCTCGGGGTCCCTGCGGCGGTGGCGGCGATCATCGCGACCAAGTACCCGCTGATCGCGTTCCCCAGCCCGTCCGTCGCTCTCGGCGCGGTCGGCACCGACGCCATCTTCGCCTGTCCCGCGCTCAGGGCCGAGGGTGTCCTGTCGAAGTACACGCCGACCTACGCGTACGAGTTCAACGACGAGAACGCGCCCGACCGCTTCCTGCCCTCGGTCGGCTTCCCGTACGGAGCGGCGCACGCGTTCGAGCTTCAGTACCTGTTCGACCTGAGCAACACCCCCTTCCCAGCGGGCTTGTCGGCCCCGCAGCTGAAGCTGGCAGGGACCATGC
>DASXKD010000622.1:0-13163 GCA_036497045.1 Streptosporangiaceae bacterium
CCCACTGCGAGATGAGACCAGCGTTCGCGGGATCGGGGTCGACGCCCACGATGACACCTGCCCAGCCACCGCCGCGGTAGGCGAAGGCCGTCGCATCCTCCGGCACGCGGCTGGCGGCACCGTCGATGGGGTACATATGCATGGTGGAGTGGCCGGTCGGCAGCTGCGCACCGTACTTGACATGCACATCGATCGCCTCGTCGGAGATCTCGTTGAAGAAGTCGGCCCGCCAGTACCACTGCAGCCCGGCTGGGTAAAGGGGGTCGAACGCGCCCTGCAGCACATTGAACGGCATCGGCTGCAAGCCGACCACGAGCGGCGAGCCGAAGGTCCTGACCGGCTCGAGCACCTCGTCGGCCCGGTCGTGCGGTCCGGTGTAACACCAGACGATGCCGCACGCCTTGCGGCCCCACAGCTCCTCGGGGAACGGCGGCGCAGGAGGAATGGTGAGCAGTGCGATCCACCCGCTGAGCTCCTCCGGCAACGACGGCACCAGCTCCCGGTACCAGCGCA
The DNA here is from genome assembly GCA_036497045.1 of Streptosporangiaceae bacterium. Taxonomy (GTDB): domain Bacteria; phylum Actinomycetota; class Actinomycetes; order Streptosporangiales; family Streptosporangiaceae; genus DASXKD01. The sequence goes on from DASXKD010000622.1 coordinate 514, forward strand.
TCACTTCGGCGGTGTCACCGATGTCGTACAGCACCGGGCCGCCGATGATCGTCCCGTGCTCACCGATGTCGTGGCAGCGGAACGTGAACGAGGTGACGATGCCGAAGTTCCCGCCTCCGCCGCGCAGTGCCCAGAACAGGTCGCTGTGCGAGGTCTCGCTGGCCGTCACGAAGGTTCCGTCAGCGAGGACCACGTCGGCGGCGAGGAGGTTGTCGACGGTGAGGCCCAAGCGCCGGGTGAGGTAGCCGATGCCGCCGCCGAGCGTCAGGCCGGCCACCCCGGTAGAGGCGAGAAAGCCGGAGGGAGTGGCCATGCCGAACGCTACGGTTGCGTGGTCGACGTCTCCCCAGGTGCATCCAGCGTCGGCGCGGACGGTGTGGTTCTCCGGGCTGACCGTGGTGCTCCGCAGCAGCGACAGGTCGATGACCAGGGCATCGTCCGATACCCCTAGGCCGGCTGCGTTGTGGCCGCCCCCTCGGACGGCGACCTCGACGCTGTGTTCGCGGGCGAACCGCACGCAGGTGATGACGTCGGCGACGTCCCGGCAGCGCACTATGGCAGCAGGATGCTTGTCGATCATGCCGTTGTAGACGGCGCGCGCCTGGTCATACTCGGGATCGCCGGGCAGGATCAGGCTCCCGCGCACGGCGGCGGCCATATCCTCATACGGTGCGGTGGCAATGGCTGAGGTGGTCATGTCAGGCCCTTCAGGTTCGTCTTGTTGAATCTGGGGCCGAAGCTATAGGCCGCCGCGTTCGCGGAGCGTTCGCGTGCGTGTGCGACCGCTAGGCCGTCGGAAGAACGCCGGGCTCGGAAGGGCGAGTGCCTAGCGTGCAGAGGTCACGCTCGCAGCGCCGGAACAGCGCGACGCTGCCGTGCGCCGACGCCAGCCGGGCGGCAGAGCGCAACCGCGCGACGGCCGCCTCCTCGTCGTCATGGGCGGCACGCAGGCGCATCACCTCCGGCAGCCACCAGCGGTCATCGTGTGCCTGCGCCGCGACCAGGGCGGCGTCGAGGGTCGCCCGTGCCGCATCCGGCCGGTTTTCCCTGGTCAGGAGATCGGCCAGCAGCGAGAGCCAATACGGCATGCGGGCGAAGGAGCCTTCCGCCTTGAGGTTGCTGATGCCCTGCTCGGCTAGGTCGCTGCCCGGCCCGTCCGTGCGTGACCAGCCATCCAGGATCAGGCCCCACTCGCGGTAGTAGGCGAAGCCGTACCGGTCGCACAGCTCACGCAGCTCGCCGACCGTGTCCCTCAGCTCGGGCATGGCGTGGCGCATCTGATGGGTGATAGAACCGTAGGCCAGGGCCACGGCCAGGCAGTACGGGTGGTCGATCGCCCTGGCCAGTTTGATGGCCTCGAGACAGGCGGACAGAGCCTCGGCGTCGTGGCCAAGCAGCCAGTGGGCATGCGCCGCCCAAGCGGTGCCTTGCACATCGGCCCTGGTGCCGACGCTCAGCCAGACGGCGCCGCTCGCCAGCTTGGCGGCGAGCTCGAGGTGACACAACCCCTCAGCGGGCATCCCCAGGCTGACGGCCGACCCGCCGACAGCAAAGTGGGCCGGACCGCTCAACTCGGAGTCGGGGTCCACAAGGGTCAGCGCACGAGTGGCCGTCTTGTATCCATCGGCGATGCGCCCTTGGACGAACTGCGTCGCCCAGAGCGCGACCAGGCCGGTGAGCGTCGAGTCTGTGCGGCCAAGTGATTCCGCGAGGTCGATCGACCGTTCGAGTGCTCGCTGCAGCTCCGGTGACGAGTAGCCGGCCCTGGCGTTGAGCGGCGCCGCCATCGCCTCCAGGACCGCCAGTTCCCGTGAGTCCCTGTCTCTCCCGGCCGGCATGGCCGCAATGATCGACAACGCCTTCTCGTGCAGCCGGATCGCCTCGGCGTGCGCGAACCTGGACGCTGCGACCCCGGCGGCCCGCTGATAGTAGGCCAGCGCCCGCACGGGCCGCCCGCCGCGGGCGTACTGCTCCGCGAGCTGCGCCGCGACGGCGTCGGTGTCCTCGGCGTGGAGCAGCTCAAGGCCCTGGGCGATCCGCCGGTGCAGCAGCCAGCGTCTCGGCGGGCTGATCGCCGCGTATGCCGTGTCGCGCAACAAGTCGTGGGAGAAGTCGTAGCCGTCCTCGAACTCCCGCATGATCCTGCGCCGCCACAGCTCGTCGACTGCCTCCACGACGGCCTCGGCCTCAAGGTCACTGGCCTCGGTGAGCAGGTCCAGCGTGAAATTCGTCCCGACCGCAGCCGCCAGGCCGGCTACCTCCCTGGCAGGCCCGGTCGCCTGCTCGAGGCGCTTGCGCAGCACGGAGGCCAGATCGTCGGCCGACAGCGGCGCGCCGTCCGCCTCGTCGGTGCTGCGAACTGCCTCGATGACGTACAGCGGGAAGCCCCCCGTGGTCGCGTGCAGCAGGCTGGTGTCGGCCTCAACGAGGGGCCGTCCGGAGATAGCCTGGGCGAGCTGTGCCGTGCTGACGGCGTCCAGCGGGGCGAGGGAGAGTTCGGTCAGCAATCCGGTGGCCCGCATCCGGACCGTCCAGCTCACCAGTTCAGGGTCGTCATCGAGGGCGTCGTCGCGCAACGTGGCCGCAACGAGCAGCGGGGCACCGTCAGCCAGGCCGAGGCAGAACGTGATGAACGCCAGCGTCTCCTGGTCACACCATTGCATGTTGTCCAGGATCAGCAGGGTCGGCCGGCCGGCCGCAAGCAGCGCCCGCGCGACGCCTTCGAAGAAGCGGTGCCGCTGCCAGGCATCCGCCATGGCCAGGGACCCGGTCCCGCCTCCCCCACGGCCCTCGGCCGGCACCAGCCTGCCGACCTCGGTGCGCCAGGCGGGGTCGAGGGTCGCGACCGCCGACTGGACGGCGGGGTTTCGCAGCCAGTCCGCCACGGGGGCCAGCGCCAGCCGCCCAGATGTCCCGAAGCACTGGCTGCTCGCCACCACCGCGCCCTGCAGCAGGGCCCGTCCGGCGACCTCGGTCACCAGGCGGGTCTTCCCGACACCCGCGCCGCCACGGACCAGCGCCAGGCCCCGGGTGCCCGCCGCAGCGGCCCGCCACAGGCCGTGCAGTTGGTCAAGCTCCAGCGACCGGCCGATAAGTTGTGCCGCGGCCAGCCCGGAGCGGCCGGCCGCAGGCTCGACCGCGGGCAGCTTCTCGCCCACCGAGTCGGCCCGGGCCATCAGCCGCTGGAACGCCTGCCGTGTCGCCGGATCCGGGACGACGCCTAGCTCGCGCTCCAGGACCGAGGCGCAATGATGGTAGGTACTCACCGCACCGGCCCGGTCGCCCAGATCGGCCTGCAACCGCATCAAGGTCCGGTAGCCGACCTCCTCCAACGGCTGCAAGGCGACCCGGCGGCGGGCAACCTCCACCGCCCCGGTGAGGTCACCGTGCCGGGCTCGTGCCTCGCCGAGCAGGTCGCACAGGCTGACACACTGGCGGTCCACCTCCGCCCTGACCTCGAGCACCCAGTCGTCATACACCCCGGGCAGCAGGTCCCCCCGATACTCCGCGATGGCCCGGGCGGCGTGCACGAGGATCCCGTCGTCATCACCGACCGCGGCCGCCGCCAACGCGGCCTTGCGCTCGATGTCAAAGACGCGCAGGTCGACCCGGCACGTCCCGGTGTCGCACCAGCCCAGCTCCGTTGAGGTCACGACGAGTGAGGGCTCGTCGGCCAGGACCTGGCGCAGTTGGTGCAGTTCCCGGCGCAGATTGGTCAGGGCCTGCGCGTCGGTCGAGTCCGGCCAGAACAGGCCGGCGATCCGCTGCCGGGGCTGAGGTGACCCGGCGTGCACAGCCAGGAAGGCGACCAGGGCAACCGCCCGTGACGAACGGGCGCGGGTGCCAGCGCTGGCGCCGGTGATGGCTTGCTCCCCCAGGAGCGACACATGCAACACGTCCACGTGTCCTCCTGAGGCGATGGATTAAATGCTAAACCTTAATTTCTTCAATAAATAGTAAAGAAGACTAGGTAATACCGCTTCTCCGCCAGCCCTCACGCGCTCCGGATTCCGGCTGCGGCTCAGGGGATACGGCCTCCTGCGCCTCCCACATCATGCCGCGCGGTTCAGGTGATGAATAGCGCTATCGCGACGTACTGGCAGGTCGCGGCGGCGCATACATAGACGTGAAAGACCTCGTGGTAGCCGAACACCGCCGGGTACGGGTCGGGCCGGCGCTGGTGATAGGACAACGCTCCGGCCGTGTAAAGCAGCCCGCCTGCGAGCATCAGCGCTCCCGCCGCGGACCCGGCGTGGGTCCACACCCCGGGCAGGGCAAGGCCCGCTACCCAGCCCAGCCCGAGGAACGTCGCGCCGACCAGGCGTTCTGGTGCGTTCATCCATGCCATGTGAATCGCGGCTGCGGTGAGCGTGAGCGCCCACATCACGATCAAGCAGACAAGCCCGAAGACGCCGTGTGTAGTGAGGAGGAAAGCGGGAGTTGCCGTGCCGGCGATGAGGAAGAAGATCATCGCGTGGTCCAGGCGCTGCAGGCGCCGGCTCCACGCGGCAGTCCAGTTACCGCGGTGATAGAGCGCGCTGACCCCGAACATTGCGGTCACGCTGGCCGCGTAGACAGCTATGGCGGCAATCCGCGCGGCACCATGCGCGTGGGCCAGCAGCAACGTGCCAAGTACCAGCGATGCCTCGAACCAGAGCAGGTGCAGCCAGCCACGCAGGACCGGCTTGGTGTAGTGGATGCCGCGCCGGGTGTCGTAGGGCATCTCGGTAGCCGGTGGTGGTGGCGGAGGCACCGCTGGCAAGCGGTCCATGGCCGTCATGGTTGATCTCCCCCCTGCGGCCCCACGGGCCCAAATGCCATCGAGAATCGCCAGCCCAGTGTCGCGCATAACTCGCCATGCGCGAGCCGACGCTGCCGGCAGGCGATGTGCAGCGGATCGTGCGCGCCGCGGCTCCCGGAGTCCGTCGCCGCCGCCATCTTCTGCGCGAGGTAATTCGTGAGATGCGGGGGTGACCGGAGTGACGCCACGGGGTCTGAGCGGCGCTACTCCCGCCCAGCTAGCCGTGCTCTTCCGCGGGCGCACCCGCGTACTCTTGGGCATAGCCAGGCGGTCAGCGAATGCCAACGAAAGCGTCTCCGCCAGGGTCTTGTGGGGAGGCACCGTGCCGCTCTCTGAGCATGAGCGGCGCCAGTTCGAGCAGATCGAGCAGGCGCTGCGCGCTAGTGACCCCCGGCTGACGGGCGCCGGCCGCGCGACCGACCCGCGGGTGTATTACCGGCGCCGGATTATCGGGGCGGCACTGGGGTTCCTGATCGGTGTCGGGCTGCTGTTCGCCGGGCTCGTGATCAACGTGATCCTGGTCGCCGTGGCGGGCTTCGTGGTCATGCTTGCCTGCAGCCTGTGGGCGGTGACCAGCTACCGGCGCATGACCGGCCGGGTCCCCGCCCAGGCCGGGCGCGTCGGCCAGAAGCGGCGCGCGGCCAAGGGCCAGCGGACCGGCAACCAGCGGGCCGGCAAGCAGCGGGCCGGCAAGCAGGCTGGATCTGGGCTGATGAGCCGGCTGGAGGAGCGCTGGCGGCGCCGCCAGGAGCGCGGCCGCTAACGCGATTTCCACTAAGGATTCCCCGACGGGGTCAGACGGGGCGGTTCAATCTGGGTCGTCCGCCAGATGCCTGAGAGGTTTTCTGCCCCCGCGGGCCTGGCTGCGTCACCGGTGGGCGGCTGGCGGTGCGTCCGACGGGAGAGCGGGCATGGCGTTGGCAAGCAGTGGCGCTCCCGGGATGGGGCGGGGTGGCTTGCCAACGGTGTTGAGGTAGCGCAGGGCCTGGGCGTAAGAGCCCCCGAAGCTGGCCTCGCAGTAGGGCAGCCCCCGTTGCTGGCAGAACTCCCTGATCAGCGCCTGGGAGTGTCGCAGGCTGGGCCGGGGCATCGAGGGGAACAAGTGATGTTCGATCTGGTAGTTGAGGCCGCCCAGGGCCAGGTCGGTGAGCCAGCCCCCGCGGACATTGCGGGAGGTGAGCACCTGGCGGCGCAGGAAGTCGCTCCGGTCGGCGGCGTCCAGGATGGGCATGCCCTTGTGGTTGGGGGCGAATGAGGCGCCCAGGTACAGGCCGAACAGGCCCTGCTGGACCAGGATGAACACGACGGCCTTGACCGGTGAGAGCACCAGGAAAACGATGGCGAGGTAGCCGGCGAAGTGGATGGCCAGCAGGGCCGCCTCCGCGAGCCTGTGGCCGGAATCGCGGCTGGCCAGGGCGCGGATGCTGGCGACATGCACGCTGAAGGCCTCACCGAGCAGCAGCGGGAAGAACAGGTAAGCCTGGTAGCGGAACGCCATCCGGGGCAGCCCCCGGCTGGCTCGGGCCTGGGCGGGGGTGAAGGCCAGCACCTTCATGGTGATGTCGGGGTCCGCGCCCTCGGTGTTGGGGTGAGCGTGATGGCGGTTGTGCTTGCTGACCCACCAGCCATAGCTCAGCCCGATGCTGAGATTGCCAACCAGGATGCCGAGGATGTAGCTGACCCGCCGGGAGCCGGAGATCTGCCGGTGCCCGGCGTCGTGGCCCAGAAACCCGGCCTGGGTGAACATGACTGCCAAAAACGCGGCCACCGCCAGCTGCCACCACGAGTCACCGACCAGGACGAAGACAGCCCATCCGCCGGCCAGCAGCGCGGCCGTGACGGTGATCTTCCAGATGTAACGCCCGGTCCGCCGTTCCAGCAGCCCGGCCTGCTTGACCCGACGGGACAACTGCGCGTAGTCGCTTCCCTGCTGAGCTGCGGCCGGTGTTCGCGCCGCAGCGAGCGGCCGGGGCGCAGCAGCAGTCGCCTGTTCGTGGGATCGCATTACGGCTCCTGGGATGCACATCGTGGCCGGGCTGGTGATGTGCCGCCAGGGTCTTGAGCGACGTCCGCCAGGACAGCTACCGCGCCACGAAACGCCTCGCTGGCCAACCGGTGGATGCTCCAACAGTACCCTCACGCCGGCTGGCACACTGAACGGCTACAGCGGCTCAGTGGTCCATCGCCAGCCATGCTGTTCGTCACGGACCGGCCGCACTATGGTGGCCTGGGTCGTGTCGGACACCTCGGTCATTACCTTGAGCAACTGGCGATGAAAGTCATCCGGCGTGTGCAAGCCATCGTGCGCGCCGGAGTCGACCAGCGTCACGGCCGCCCCCTCACCGCCGGCCAGCCGGGCTGTGACATTGCCGTTGTAGTCACGGCCGACCCCGGCGATCGCTTCAGCCCGGACGATGTCGCTGCTGTCGTCTTTGGACACCCATACATCTGATGCACTCATGCGCCCACTCCCGGCTCACTGGTCCCACCGTGCCAGGGATGCTGGTCTTCCTCTAAGCCGGTCAAAGCGCGCGGGCCTGACCTGCCTGAGGCGCTTGGGATCCCCGGCCGGTGGCGTACCGCATCGTCCTGTTCTCTTCCAGAATTCGGTAGCCACCCGTACTGATGCGCCGCCGCGCCGATGCAATGCGGAACCAGGGCCATCTGCGGCCGCAGTAGCCGACCCAGAGGACGAGCGGCGTAGCAGGTAGTATGACGGAACCGAGGGCCTTTTGTGCGTTGGCAGTCCCGTCAGCGTCGCCTTGGGCGCACCAAGACTGGTTCCGTCTGGAACGCCTGGTTCCTTCTGGAACCGAGACAGGCCTCGAATGACGCCGCTCGAAATTACTCCGCTCCCTCGTGCGCTGGGGCTCTCCACACATTTCCGCAGTGGCTACTGCGTTGCGGCGCTTAGCGGCGAGCTTGACATTGCCAGCGCTCCTGAGCTGCGTGAGCAGCTCCGCGGCGTGCTCAGGCCCGACGCCTCCCGGCTCATCGTCGATCTGTCGCACGTGAGTTTCTGCGACGCCAGCGGACTCGCCGTGCTGGTTGGCACGAATCGTCGCGCCAGGCTGTTCGGGGGCGTTCTTCGCCTCGCTGCTCCCGCGCCTCCCGTGCTTGAGGCGCTCCGCCTCACGGGGCTGGACCTGCAGCTCGAAGTCTTCCCTACAGTTTCGGCAGCCACCACCGGCACAAAGGCCAGCCCGCGCATCCCCGATGGTGGATGAGCGGGACTGGCAACCGGTGCGTACGTCCTTCTGACTGCTCAGCTCGCTCTGGTGGGAATGGGTCCGCGCGAGCGTACACTGACGCCTAGACCCTTATTCAAGCAGCCTCAACGCGTTCCCGATCAGGTCTAGACCAAACGCCGGTCTCGAGATCCGCTTCGCTGCGTTGCCACCTCCCGCGATGCGGAGTGATGATCGTGACCGCAAGTTTGACGAGCGCACCCTATGACGGCACCGGGGCCTTCCCTGCTGCCAATGCCCCCGTTCGGACCGCATCGCAGCGGGCAGGACAGCTGACGGTGACCGGCCTGATCGTGGTTGCCCCGTTCGCCGGGCTGATCGCCGCGATATGGCTGCTGTGGGGCCGCGGTGTTGGCCTGGCCGACTTGGGCCTGGCGGCGTTGTTCTATCTGGTGACCGGGTTCGGGGTGACGGTGGGCTTCCACCGGTGCCTCACGCACCGGAGCTTCACCGCGCGGCCTGCGCTGCGCGTGGCCCTCGCGGTCGCCGGGTCGATGGCTTTCGAGGGCGATGTGACCGGCTGGGTGGCCACGCACCGGCGGCACCACGCGTTCAGCGACCGCCCGGGCGACCCGCATTCGCCCTACCGGTATGGCACCGGAGTGGGTGGGCAGTTGCGGGGCCTGCTGCACGCCCATGCCGGGTGGTTGTTCGGCAACGATCCGACACCGCAGCAGCGCTACGCGCCCGACATGCTGGCAGACCGGGGCATGCGGAGGATATCCAAGGCCTTTCCCGCGCTGTGTCTCGCCACGCTGGCGCTGCCCTTCGCGGCCGGGTGGGCGCTCGGGGGGACCTGGCAGGCAGCAGTGCTGGCGCTGGTGTGGGCCGGGCTGGTCCGCATCTTCTTGCTGCAGCACGTCACCTGGAGTGTGAACTCCCTGTGCCACCTGCTCGGGAACCGCCCGTTCACGACCCGCCGCTTTGACCGGGCCACGAACCTGTGGCCGCTGGCGGTGCTGTCTTTGGGTGAGAGCTGGCACAACATGCACCACTCCGATCCGGCCTGCGCCCGGCACGGCGTCGACCGCGGCCAGATCGACCTGTCAGCCGAGCTGATCCGCGTGTTCGAACGCTTCGGGTGGGTCAGCGGCGTGCGGTGGCCCACCCCTGCCCGGCTCGAGCAACGCAGGCGAGGGCGGGAGATATTTCTCCAGACCGGTCCTCCCCCGCGGCCGAGAGTGCCCGTCAGTGGCAGAGACCACTAGTCACCTGGCCCTGGCTGGCCGACGATCGCCCGACGCCGACTAATGGCCTCCTCAGCCGCGGGAACCGACCCACCGCTGGTCGAGGACCTTCCCGGTCACGTCCACGGCCCGCACGGACAGCGCCCGATGAGGATCGGCGCCGAGGTGCCCGGGCGGCTCACGGGCCTGGAAAGCGGCCCTGGCCGCAGTCTTGTGCCGGGGCGGAAGCCGGGTACTGCCACCGCCCCCCCCCGCCGCGCCCGCAAGGTGCTTCGCACGGTGGTCTCGACGGTCCTCGTCGTGGCCATATTCGTGTTCGCCCTTCCGCGGTTCGCCTCGTATCGCAGCGTGTGGGCGAGCATAGAGGCGATGACCTGGCGGCAGGCGCTGCCCGTCGCCGCTGCGGCAGCGGCCAGCTTGGCCTCGTACTGGTTCATGATCTGTGCGGTACTGCCAGCGCTGCGGCTGCGCCAAGCGGCAGCGGTCAATCTCAGCTCCAATGCGGTGGCGAACACGCTGCCGGCCGGCGGTGCACTCGGCATGGGGGTCAGCTGGACCATGATGTCCAGCTGGGGTGTCAGCACGGCGGACTATGTGCTCTATACCTTGGTGTCGGGAGTTTGGAACGTCTTGGTCCGCCTGGGCCTGCCGGCCCTCGCCTTGCTGGTCATGCTGACGGCTACCCCGCCTCAGGCCATCCTGATCGCTGCCGCGGCGGTGGGCCTGGCAGTGCTCGCCGTCGCCGCGGTCGGGCTGGGCCTGCTTGTGCGCAGCGAGTCTTTCGCGCTCCGCATGGGCGGCGCGCTGCAGCATGTGCTCGCCAGCGTTTGCCGGCTGGTGCGCCGACAGCCACCCTGCGACATCCCTGGATCGCTGCTCGGGTTCCGCGACCGGGCCGCCGCCCTGATCGCCGCGCGCGGCTGGCGGATCACCGCCACCACCGTGGCGAGCAACCTGATCTTGTGGCTCGTCCTGCTCGCGTGCCTGCGCGCCACTGGCCTTTCCCAGGCTCAAGTGCCCTGGCAGACCTCCCTCGCGGCGTTCGCGTTCGTCCGGTTGCTGACCGCGCTGCCCATTACCCCCGGTGGTCTCGGCATCACCGAACTCGGCCTGGTGGGCACCATGGCTGCGGGCGCCGGGCACGGCAGCGCCGGACAGGTGACCGCAGCCGTGCTCTTGTACCGGGCCGTGACCTACCTGCCCCCAATCCCACTCGGCGCCGCCACCTACCTGATGTGGCAGCACGCACCCAAGCTGCTCCGATAGCCCGGGCCACGATGGCGGGGTGGCCGCAAGGCGCGGGCCCCTACGGGCGGCGCAAGGCCCCCAAGCAGCCGGGCGACGGTTCGGGCCAGCAAACACGGTGTGCCGATGGTGGGCAGCAACTCATCCAGGACAGATCGAGGACGAGCCGGCCGACATTCGAATGGCCTACGGAGGGGGCCAGATGGTGGCTACGGCCTGGCCGGGCGCTCTGCTTTTCCCTGTGGCGGCTGCCGCGTCCTGACCTGGCTGCTGCTCTTGACGATATCAGCGGTGCCCTCGATAACGTCCGCGGCCAGCAATGTGAGCGGGCGGTTGTTGTTGCGCGCGTAACGCCGCAGCATGAGGAACGCCTGGTCAGGGGTCACGTGATGCCGTTCGGCCAGGATCCCCTTGGCTTGCTCGATCATGACTCGGCTGTGCAGCGCGGCTTGCAGTTGCTCGGCGACAAGCTCCTGCTGGCGGACCGCTCGTTCCTGCAATATCCCGATGGTGGCGACATCTACCAGTGCCCTGGCCGCCCGCGCCGCCGCCGAGTCCAGGCCGTCCGGTGCGGTGCGAAAAAGGTTGAGAGTCCCGATGACCTGATCACGCAGCTGCATCGGGATGGCGTGCACTCCGGCGAAACCCATCTGGGATGCGGCGGGGGCAAATCGCGGCCACCGCTTCGCTATGTCGGCGGCGCCGATATCGCTGATGGAGACGACCTGTCCGCTGCGGTAGCAGTCGACGCAGGGGCCCTCATCGTTTTGAATCTGAAACAGTTCCGCTACCCGGGCCTGCTCGGTCGATGCTGCCACCATCCGCAGCGCGCCGCGTCCATCGGCGAGCAGCAGCCCAGCAGCGTCCACCCCCAGAAGCTCGACGCTGCGCTCGGTAAGTGTGTGCAGGAACTCCATCAGATCGAAGCCGACAACCAGGGTGTCCGCCAGTTCCACGAACGTCTGTGCCAGCCGCTCGCCGACCGATGCTGCCATACCTTGAGCTTAGAACGCTCCGCACCGCCCCGCCTAGCGCAATGCCTCACCCCGCGCCAAGTCAGGGCTCCTGGCCTGGCTGTGCGCCGGGGGCAAAACGTAGCCCGCGATCCACCACCTCGGCGGCGACATCACCCAGCGCGGCGTTACTGGCGAAGGCGTGCGCCCGAAGCCGGACGAATGCCTCCTCAAGACTCACGCCAAGCTGCACCGAGATCATCCCGGTCGCCTGATGAACCTCGGCCCGGGACTCCGACATGCCATCAAGGGGCCGGTATCCCGGGAATCCGATGACACCGGAGGAAGCATCCAGCAGCAGCCGCAGTGCTATATCCGCGAATACCAGCCCGTTGGCCAGTTCCTCGGCTGCCATCGGGCCGGGCAGGGCCCGGTAGAGCGTGAGGATGCCTGCCTTGATGGCACCGGCCTGCAGCGGGAACGAGAACATCGCCCCGGCACCGGCCGCCATGGCCGCCGACACGAACCCCGGCCACCGCGCCACGACCGAGCCCATCTCTGCGATCAGCATCGGCGACCCGACCCTGAAGTCGTCCGCGCCCGGCCCCTCCCCCGTGGTGAACTGCAGTTCCTCCAGCCGGGCACTCAGTTCATCCGAGGCGCAAACCGGCTCGCGCATCACTGGACCGCTCATCGCTGTCACGCTTGCGCCATCCACGCCGAGCCTCAGCGCCGCCGCATGGCACAGCGCCGCAACCGGCACAGGCGTGTCACCATCGTGGGCGGCAGTGATCCAGGCCCATACCCTGGCCGCCCGATCGCTCATCCCTCCAGCATCCTCGCCATGAGGCCGGACCGCGCGGTCTATCACGGTGACCCTGGCAGGTTGGGGTAACCCGGGCCAGCCGGAGCCCGGAGGGCCGGGCGACATGACAGCGGAAAAGGGCACACCGCCAGCCTCGGACCCGGCTGCCAGAGGCGCTGGAGGATTCCTGCCCGCCTGTCCGAGGAGTACCATGATGAGCACTGCTCTGGACCCTGGCAGCCGGCGCGTCCGCGCGTCGGTGACTGCGGCAGGTTCGGAGCTTATCTCTTGTCTCGTGCCAGTCCTGGCCAACCGGGCAGGCATGCGGCTGGCGGGGGCAATCTGCCACTTCACCGGTGGCTGCGCGGATTAGGGCTGGTCTACGCAGGCCAGCCATCGACCGGCAGGCCG
>DASXKD010000623.1:0-2134 GCA_036497045.1 Streptosporangiaceae bacterium
CTTCGACGGGCCCTCCACCGCCCGTTTCGACCCCGGCCTGCCCATGGTCGCCCTCGATCTGTCCCGCATCCAAGGCTCCGACCCCCTCATCGGGTTGGTCATGACCTGCGCCTCGGCGTGGATGGAAGCGGCCCTGGCCGACCCCGGCGGCGGGCGACGCTACGTCATCTACGACGAAGCCTGGCGCCTGCTGCGCCAACCCGCCCTGCTGGCCCGCATGCAATCCCAATGGAAACTGTCCCGAGCCCTCTGAACTGCCCTGGTTTTGGTGGAGGCTGATTTGGTTTGGGTTGTCGACTGGGCCTTTTGCTGCCCGGCCGGTTTTCGGTTTGTAGCTTACCGGTGGTTGTTTACTAGCGCGAGGCGGGCTGGTAGTTGTCATTGAGGGATGAGGTTCCCCCTGCGCAGACTGGCTCGGCGGCAGCCGGACCGGGGTCCCCTCCGGGGTGGTCTGGCTGTCGTCGGGGCAGTTGGGGGTGCGGGGGGTAGAGGCTCGTCGGTCAATGAGAAGTTCCGGGCCGCCGGGCATCTCGCCGCGTCGGGGTCAGGCGCCCGAGGAGGATTGAACGGCCGCCCAAGCGGCCTCGTATTCGGCCGGGGGTCGGAACCCGCAGGCGGAATGCAGGCGGCGGTGGTTCCACCAGTGCACCCACGCCCCCGTGGCCAGCTCGACCTCGGCGATGGAGTCCCAGTGCTCGGCGCCGATCAACTCGGCTTTGTACAAGGCGTTGACCGATTCGGCCAGGGCGTTGTCATAACTGTCCCCCTTGGAGCCAACGGAGTTTATTGCCTGGGATTGACCGAGGCGTTCGGTGTAGCGGACATCGAGGTACTGCACACCGCGGTCGGAGTGATGGACCAGCCCGGCCAGGTTTCCCACGCCGCCCTGGCGGTCCCAGATGGCCATCTCCAAGGCGTCGAGGGCCAACTCCGAGCGCAGCGAGGATGACACCGCCCAGCCCACGATGCGGCGACTGAAGGCGTCAGTGACAAACGCGGTGTAGGCGAAGCCGGCCGCGGTGCGGACATAGGTCAGATCGGCCACCCAGAGCCGGTTGGGGGCCGGGGCGCTGAACTGGCGTTTGACGAGATCGGCGGGCCGGTCCACGTGGGCGGGGATGGTAGTGATCTTCTTGCCGCCCCTCACTACCCCGGCGATGCCCAACTCGCGCATCAACCGGGCCACCCGGTCCCGTCCCACCGCCACCCCCCGGCGGCCGAGCTCGGCCCACAGCTTCTCCATCCCATAGACCTCGAAGTTCTCCTCGAAGACGGCCAACACCACCGGCTTCAACGCCGCATCCGACACCGCCCGGGCCGACAACGCCCGGCCCTTGGCCGCGTAATAGGTCGAAGGGGCGAACTGCAACACCCTGCAGATCGGCTCGACCCCCCAGACCAGACCATCAGTCACCCAATCCCGGTGACCGTCGATAAACCCGACTACCTCGGAAGTCGCGGGTCGAGCTCCCGCGCGAAGAAACTCGCGGCCGCTTTCAAGATCTCATTGGCCCGGCGCAGTTCGCGTACCTCGCGCTCCAACTCGCTGATCCGCCGGCGGTCCTCGCTCGGCGTTCCCGGCCTCGAGCCCCGATCCACCTCAGCCTGCTTCACCCAGCCCCGCAACGACTCGACACCGACGCCGAGCTGGCGGGCCACCCTCGGGATCACCCCGTTGCGGTTCCCGTTGTTCTCCTCGATCGCCGCCCACACCATACGCACCCCACGATCCCGCAGCTCAGGCGGATAACGACGCTGCGAAGGATGCACCTGACTACTTGACATAACTCCATTCTCCAAGAGTTGGAGCCTCTACCGGTCCCAGGGCGAACCAGTTTGTCTACACCTGGCCGTCGAAGAAGGCGCTCGCCTCCGTCAAAGCCAAGCTGCGGACACTGACCCGTGGAGGCACCAACCAGCCGCTCGAAGTCGTGCTGCGCCGGCTGAACCCGGTGCTGCGCGGCTGGGCCAACTACTTCCGGCATGGCGTGTCCAAGACGACCTTCGACTACCTGAACGCCTTCAGTTGGCGCCGGGTGATCTGCTGGCTCCGTCATAAATATCGCCATGCCGACTGGAAGTGGCTTCGGCGCCGCTACCTTCCGGGGTGGCGTCCCACCGATGGGGAGGTCAC
>DASXKD010000624.1:0-8950 GCA_036497045.1 Streptosporangiaceae bacterium
GACGTGTTCGTGGGCATGGGGTACGAGGTCGCCGAGGGGCCCGAGGTCGAAGCCGAGTGGTACAACTTCGACGCGCTGAACTTCGCGCCCGACCACCCGGCACGGGAGATGCAGGACACCATCTTCGTGGCCGGGCCGGACGGCGGCCATTCCGGCGTCGTGCTGCGCACGCACACCTCGCCGGTGCAGATCCGCGCCCTGCTGACCCGCCCGCTGCCGGTGTACGTGGTCAGCCCGGGCAAGTGCTTCCGCACCGACCCGCTGGACGCGACGCACAGCCCGGTGTTCCACCAGATCGAGTGCCTGGCCGTGGATGAGGGCCTCACCATGGCCGACCTGCGCGGCGCGATCCAGTCGTTCGTGGACGCCATGTTCGGCGAGGGGGTGCGCATCAGGATCCGGCCGGACTTCTTCCCGTTCGTCGAGCCCGGCATGGACGTGTCCATGGAGTGCCACGTCTGCCGGGGCGCCTCGGCGCGGCCCGGCGGCGACCCGTGCCGGGTGTGCCGGTCACAGGGCTGGGTCGAGCTGGCCGGCGCCGGGATGGTCAACCCCAAGGTGCTCATCGCCTGCGGGATCGACCCGGACCGCTACAGCGGCTTCGCGTTCGGGCTCGGCATCGAGCGCACGCTGATGGTCCGGAACGGGCTGGCCGACATCAGGGACACCCTGGAGGGCGACGTGCGGTTCAGCCGCGCACTGGGGGTGGAGGACTGATGCGCGTCCCACTGTCCTGGCTGCGTGAGTACGCCCCCGTTGACGAGTCGGTTCCGCCCGCTGAGGTGGCCAGGCGGCTGACCGCCGCGGGCCTGGAGGTGGAGTCCGTCGAGGCCGTTGGTCACGACATCAGCGGGATCGTGGTGGCGGAGGTCACCGCGATCGAGGAGCTGACGGGGTTCCGCAAGCCGATCAGGTACTGCCACGTGACCACCGGCGCGCAAGAGCGCGACGTGATCTGCGGCGCGGCCAACTTCGCGGTCGGGGACCGGGTCCCGTTCGCGGCACCCGGTGCGGTGCTGCCCGGCGGGTTCGAGATCGGCGCAAAAAAGGCCTACGGCCGGATGTCGGAGGGCATGATCTGTTCCGCCGCCGAACTGGCCATCGGGGACGACCACTCCGGCATCCTGGTGCTCGCGCCCGATGCCCCGCTCGGCGAGGACTTCGTGGGCTACGCCGGGCTGGCCGACCAGGTGCTGGACATTTCGGTGACCCCGAACCTGGGGTATGCGCTGTCGGTGCGCGGGGTCGCCCGCGAACTGGCCACGGCGTTCGAGGTGCCCTACACCGACCCGGCCGGCCAGCACCTGCCCGCCGACGTCGAGGCGGTGTCGCCGGACGTGTACCAGGCGAGCATCGCCGACCCGACCGCCTGCGACCGGTTCGTGCTGCGGGAGGTGCACGGCCTCGACCCGGCCGCGCCCACTCCGCTGTGGCTGCGGGTGCGGCTGGCCCGGGCCGGTATGCGCACGGTGTCGCTGGCGGTCGACGTCACCAACTACCTGATGGTCGAGCTTGGGCAGCCCATGCATGCCTTCGACCGCGACCGGCTGACCGGCCCGATCGTGGTGCGGCGGGCGCGGCCGGGTGAGCGGCTGGAGACGCTGGACCATGTCGTACGGGATCTTGACCCCGACGACATTCTGATCACCGACGGATCCGGGCCGATCTCGATGGCCGGCACCATGGGCGGCCTGGCGACCGAGATCTCCGAGTCCTCGGTGAACCTGGTGATCGAGGCCGCTCACTTCTCCGCCCGGGGCACGGCCAGGATGAGCCGGCGGCACCGGCTGTTCAGCGAGGCGTCCTACCGTTTCGAGCGCGAGGTGGACCGGGAGCTTCCGGTGCGCGCCTCGGCGAGGGCGGCGGCGCTGCTGGCCGGGCTGGGTGGCGCGAGCGTGACTCCCGGCTGCACCCACGCGCAGGTCGAGGTGCCTCCGGTGAAGATCAGCTTGCCGGTGGACTATCCGGGAAAGGTAGCCGGGCTGCCCTATCTGCCGACGACCGTGATCCAGCGGCTGCGGGACGTCGGCTGCGTGGTGACCGAGCCGGGTGAGGACGCCGATCCCGCGGC
This sequence comes from Streptosporangiaceae bacterium, assembly GCA_036497045.1. Lineage (GTDB taxonomy): Bacteria > Actinomycetota > Actinomycetes > Streptosporangiales > Streptosporangiaceae > DASXKD01. Next base: position 2,072 of record DASXKD010000624.1, read on the forward strand.
CGCCGGGGCTGGCGGCGATGCCGCCGCAGCCCAGAGCGCCGGGGCCAGGAGTGCCAGCCTGAACCGCCACCTCCGGCGGGAGACCGGCAAGCACGAGAGCGGCCCGGAGATCCTCACCGTGGTCCCGCCGTCCTGGCGCCAGGACCTGCGGTACCCCAGCGACCTGGCTGAGGAGGTGATCCGGCTGGAGGGTTACGACAACATTCCTGTCCGGAGGCCGCGAGCCACCGCCGGGAAGGGCCTGACCGGTGCCCAGCGGCTGCGCCGCGCGGTGGGCCGCACGCTCGCCGGGGCAGGCTACGTCGAGGTGCTCAGCCAGCCGTTCAGCTCGGCCGCCGACTACGAGCGGATGCAACTGCCCGCCGAGGATGCCCGCCGCCGGGCGGTGCGGATCGCCAACCCGCTGAGCGAGGATGAGCCGTTCCTGCGCACCACCCTGCTGCCCGGCCTGTTGCGGGTGCTGGCGCGCAACATCGGGCGCGGGTTCGGCGATCTGGCCCTGTATGAGATGGGGCTGGTGTTCCGGCTCGGCACCGGCGGCCAGGGAGTCGCCCCCATCCCGCGGGTGGACCGCGGGCCGACCGTGGCCGAGGTCACCGAGATGGAATCCGCCCTGCCCGCCCAGCCGCTGCGGGTCGGCGTGGTGCTGGCCGGGAACCGGGAGAACTCCGGCTGGTGGGGCGGGGGCCGCTCGACCGGGTGGCAGGACGCCATCGAGGCCGCTCGCGAGGTGCTGCGGGTGAGCCGGGTTGACTACCGCATCGAGCAGGACCAGTATCCGCCGTGGCACCCCGGCCGCTGCGCCGCGGTCTACATCACCGGGCCGGAAGGGGAGGAGCAACTCGCCGGGCACGCCGGGGAACTGCACCCGCGGGTGATACAGGCGTTCCGGCTGCCGGACCGCACCTGCGCGGTGGAACTGGACCTGTCGGTCATCGGTGCCGCGGCCACGGCGCTGCCGCCCGCCCAGGCACCGGTTATCTCCGCCTACCCGGTGGCGACGCAGGACGTCGCGCTGGTGGTGCGGGATACGGTGCCCGCCGCGCAGGTGCAGGCCGCGCTGGCCGCCGGGGCTTCGTCGGCCGCCGGGGACGGCGGAGAGCTGCTGGAGGACGTCCGGCTCTTCGACATCTATACCGGCGAGCAGGTGGGGGAGGGCAACAAGTCCCTTGCCTACCGGCTGCGCTTCCGCGCGCCCGACCGCACGCTCACCGACGAGGAGACCAGCGCCGCCAGGGATGCCGCGGTGGCCGAGGCGGCCCGCCGCGTCGGTGCCGTGCTGCGCGACGGAAGCTGACCGGCCGCGACACCGTCCGGGGGCGCCGTACGGGTCGGCCACCGCGCGGGACATGGCGGCTGTGGCCTGCCGCAACCGCCATGTCTGGCCGGGTTTGGCGGTAAAAATCAGGTATCACGACCGTAGTCTGATGGTCTGGTCCGGCTTATCCCGGCAAGGTGGCGGCGCGCGTTCCCGCTCGTGGGAGCCGGATGCCAACAGCATGGCTGGCCGGCGTACGGTTACTGGTTGGTGCTTGACAGCAACCGGGGCGACGGGCTGCGATGGCGATAGCGCTTTACGCAACCCCCATCCGGCACGTCGGCCCGCTCCCTTACCCCTGGTTCGGCACCAGTCCCCACACGGAGGAATCGCCATCAGCCCGGAAGTCAGCGCGCACGGGCAGTCCACGCTGGGCGCGGCAGGATCGGACGCGGCACCATCCAGGGCGACGTTTGGTGCGGTCTTCGCGGTAGGCGAGTTCCGCGCGCTGTGGCTGGCGCAGGTGCTTTCCGTCGGGGGAGACCAGCTCGCCCGGGTCGCGCTGACGTTTCTGGTGTACGACCGCACCCACTCGTCCCTGCTGGCCGCGATAACCTTCGCGGCCAGCGTGGTGCCGGCCTTCATCGGCGGGCTCGCCCTTTCCGGCCTGGCTGACCGGTTGCCGCGCCGGCGGGTCATGATCGCCTGCGACCTGATCCGGGTGGTGCTTGTCGCCGTCATGGCGGTGTCCGGGATACCGATCGCGGTGCTCGTCGCGCTGTTGTTCCTGGTGACGATGATCGGTGCGCCGTTCCTGTCGGCCCGTGCCGCGCTGTACCCGGACATCCTCGCCGGTGACCTGTACGTGCTCGGGACCGCGGTCACGCTCACCACGATGCAATTCGCCCAGGTGCTTGGGTTCGCCGCCGGAGGTGCCATCGTCGCCTTCTTCGGCGTCCAGAAGTCACTGCTCATCGATGCCGCCACGTTCGCGCTATCGGCTCTGATCACCTTTATTTGGGTCCGGTCCTGGCCTGCGGTTCGGGCGATGGCGGACCGTGAAACCGGAGCCGGGGCCGAGGGTGGCGGCCTGCTCGCGGGGCTCCGGCTGGTGTTCACCAGCCCGGCACTGCGGATCCCGATGCTGTTTGGCTGGCTGGCTGCCTTCTACAACATTCCCGAGGGGGTCTCCGCGCCGCTCGCGGCGGCCTTTGGCGGCGGGGCGGTGGCCGTCGGATTCATCCTGGCGGCACCGGCCTTCGGTGCGACGGTGGGAGCGATCACCTTCAGCCGGTTCGTCGCCCCGGCGAGGCGGGTGCGGTGGATGAGCCCGCTGGCCGCGGCGGCGTGCGGCGTCCTTGTCCTGTTCGTTTTCCGGCCCCCGCTGCCCATCGCGCTGATGGTGCTAGCGGTGTCTGGCCTCTTCGACTGTTACCAGCTTGCCGCGAACGCTTCGTTTGTTGCCGCCACCCCGGCGCGGCAACGCAGCCAGGCGTTTGGCATCGCCCAGGGGGGCATGAATCTCGGCCAAGGTATCGCCATGGTCGTGGCGGGCGCAGCGGCCGAGCACTTCGCCCCGTACTTCGTGATAGCGGCCGGCGGCGTCGTCGGCGTGGTCGCTGCTATCGCTATCGCCTTCAGCCGGTCCCATGCGCGCTGAGATGTCAGCGGCACCGGCCAGTGCGAATCGGGTTCAGCCCCAGCTGCTGCTGCGCATGACGGGTGCTCCTTGCTAGTAGCGGGGTGGACGGTCGGTGGCGGGTGTCGGGTTCAGCCCCAGCTGCTGCTGCGCATGACGGGTGCTCCTTGCTAGTAGCGGGGTGGATGGTCGGGTACGCGTCGGTTCAGCCCCAGCTGCTGCTGCGCATGACGGCCGCTCCTTCCTTCTAGGTGACATGATCTCCCTAGTCGGGTATGTGTATACACGGCATATGTCACAAGGTCACTGTGATGCCCGGCTTGTACCGAGTTAGTCACTGACGATCATGGACGGGGGTCCCGGAGATTGGTTGCGTTCGGTAACCTTGGTCTGTGGATTTCGTAAGCATCCCTAGTTCTCGGTATCAGTGAGTAATGGGGGCTTGACATCGGGCACATGCGCTCTGTGACAATACGGGGCATCGCTATCCCGCAAGCTATGAGAGAAGTTTGACTCGCGTCCGGACGTCGGCCAAGGAGGAACTGATGGGTTCCGAGCGCTGCAAACGTGTGCGAGAGCACGTGCGCGCGGCGTCCGGTTGGCCCATCTGGCAGCTCCGGCCCTGGCTGGTGGCCTTTATCGGACTGGTCACCGCGATCTACGTGGCCGCGATCGTCACGGCCGTCGTGGTCGAGCCCTGGATGGCACCCTGGCACAACCTCTGGCTGTTCGGCGCCCTGCTGCTCTGTACCGCGTTGACCGTGGAAATGACGAAGCGGCTCGGGGAGAACGCCGGCCTGATCAAGGACGTCTACACGGTCTGGGAGCTGCCGCTCGCGATCCTGCTGCCTCCTGTCTACGCACTGGTGGCACCGATCTTCCGGTTCACGCTCACCCAGGTGCGCATCCGGCGCATTCCACTGCACCGGCGGGTGTTCAGCGCGGCGGTTGTCGGCCTGGCGAACCTCAGCGCCTCCCTGGTGTTCCACGCGCTCACCAGCCAGCGGATCGGGATTGCCCCTGCCGTCGGGTCTCCGGCCACGCTGTGGCTCCTGGCCGTCGCCGTGGCCGCGGTGACACTGTGGACCGTCAACACCAGCCTGTTGTTCCCCGCCATCAAGAGCTCCGATCCGACGGTGAGCCTGCGGGAGCTTTACCTGGCGCGCGAGCGCGTCCACAACGACGTCGCCGAGCTCTGCGTGGCCGTGCTGGTGACCCTGGGCGTCGCGGTCACGCCACTGACGATCCTGTTCGCCTTCCCGTTCGTGACGCTGCTCCAGCGCTCGTTCCGGCACGTCCAACTCGTCAACGCCTCCCGTGTCGATACCAAGACCGGCCTGCTCAACGCGGGTACCTGGGAGCGCGAGGCGGCCACGGAAGTAGCTCGTGCGGTTCGTACGCACACCTCCCTGGCGGTCGCTCTCATTGACATCGATCACTTCAAGGTGGTCAACGACTCTTACGGGCACTTGGCCGGGGACCGTGCGCTTCGCACCGTCGCTCGCGCCCTGGCGATTCCCCTCCGGGAGTATGACCTGGTCGGGCGGTTCGGCGGCGAGGAGTTCGCCCTGCTGCTGCCCCAGACCAAGGCACTGGACGCCTACCGCATCGCGGAACGCATCCGAACCCACATCGGGAGTATGCCCATTACTGTCAGCGACGATGCTGGTGCCGAACCGGTGAGGCTCAGCATCTCGATCGGCGTCGCCGCGCTCGGTACCCGGTGGGACGGCGGCAGCGGTGCGCAGCTTACCGAGCTTCTCGCTGCCGCGGACGGAGCTTTGTACCAGGCCAAACGCAACGGGCGTAATCAAGTCTACGTGGTCACCGAGAACGCGACGCTCGTGGCGAGTGGCCGCGGCACAGCGGAGAACGGAGCCGGCGGGACACCCGGTGTACCCGAGGCGGCCGGCCCGGTCACCGAGGTCATCCAAGCCTCCTAGCACACTGGCCCCCTCGCGCCGGTGCACCGCGGACCCGCCGGTTTCTGCTGTGACTCGCATGGTTCGCCACCGTATGCCGATCGCGGTACCGGCCAGCCCTTAGGAGGAGGGCGAGGAGCTGGGCGACGGCAGGACCAGGACCGCAAGTATCTGCATCCCTTGCTTCCGGCAGGCGGAGGCGCGGCCCGTCGCCAGGACCTGAGGCGTGTCGTAACCCTGGCAGACCCAGCCATGGATCTTGACCGGCGCGCCGCCGCCATTGCCGCGGACCTTGCCCGACGCGAGCGCATGCGTGTACTCGCGCTCCACCGTCATGGCGTCCCGGCACGAGGCCTGGCCGATCACGTCGACATCGACCGGCACCCCCGCCGCCGTGCGGACCGTCCCGCACCGGGTGGCGGGCACGCTGCTCGCGGTGGGCCCGGGCCCGCCACCTGCCGTGGTGGTGGGCGGCTTCCCCGGCGTGGCCCCGCAACCCGCTACCGCACCGGCCGCGAGCACCGCCAGGGCGCTGGCCGCGACGGCGCGCGAGCGACCGCGCATGGGGCCTCCTTCCCGCGCAATCATCATGCCCTGTACCAGGGGCCCCTGGTATCACGACGCCCCGCCTTGCCAGGCCTGCTGGCCCGCCGATGGCCCCTTTGCATATTTAACGAATCCAATGCATAATTTCTCAGAGAAGTCAGGGGCCGTGCCCGGATAGCGATCAGCTGGAGAGAACTCATGGGCGTCCGGGTGGCAGTGGCGGGCGCCAGCGGCTACGCGGGCGGGGAACTCCTGCGCCTCATCGGCGGCCATCCGGATCTGGAACTCGGGCCCCTGGCCGCCGCGACGAGTGCCGGGGTGCCGGTCACCACGGCCCATCCGCACCTGGCCCACCTTGACGAGCACACCTTCGAGCCTTTGGACCCGACCCGCCTGTCCTCGGCCGACCTGGTTTTCCTCGCGCTCCCGCACGAGGAGTCGGCCGCTGTCAGCGCTGCCCTGCCCGCCGGTATCCCGGTGGTGGACCTGTCGGCCAGCTTCCGCCTGGCCGATCCGCAGACATGGTCGGCCTACTACCGGACACCGCACGCCGGCCAGTGGTGTTACGGGCTGCCCGAACTCCCGGGCGCACGGGAGCGGATCGCTGCCGCGCGGCGGGTGGCGGCACCCGGCTGCTACGCCACGGCCGCCATCCTGGCTCTCGCGCCCCTGGTCGCAGCGGGGCTGGCCGACCCGCGTGACATCGTGATCGTGGCCGCCTCCGGCACCTCCGGGGCTGGCCGCTCCCCTTCGGGGCCGCTGCTGGCGACCGAGGTCATCGGCGCGATGTCGGCCTACCAGGCCGGCGGCACGCACCGGCACACGCCAGAGATCGAGCAGGCGCTGCGCGCGGCGCTGCTGGCCCGGGGGAGCACTCCGCCTCCCCGGGGGCAAGCCCCCGGACCCCATGGCCCGATACCCCCCGGTGGCCCAAGGCCCCATGACTCCGTCGTGGCGCCTTGGCTAGGCGGCGAGCCGGTCGTGTCGTTCACCCCGATGCTGGCCCCGATGCCCCGGGGCATCCTGGCCACCTGCACGGCGCGGCTGCGCGACCCGGGCACGACCACAGCGGTGCTGCGGGAGGCGCTCGGGGCCGCCTACGACGGCGCGCCGTTCGTCCGCCTGCTCCCCGAGGGCCGCTGGCCGTCCACCGCGGCAACCAACGGCTCCAACGCGGCGCACCTGCAAGCCGCCGCCGACGCTCACGCCGGGCGGGCGGTGGTCGTCGCCGCCCTCGACAACCTCGGCAAGGGCGCGGCGGGCCAGGCGGTCCAGGCGGCCAATCTCATGCTCGGCCTGCCAGAAACCACCGGCCTGTCCTTCCAGGGAGTCGCACCGTGAGTGTTACCGCCCAGCTGGGGTTCCGTGCCGCCGGGGTGGCGGCCGGGCTGAAGCCCTCCGGCGCCCGTGACGTCGCCGTGGTCATCAACGACGGGCCCTCCCGCGCCGCCGCCGGGGTGTTCACCGCCAACCGGATGAAGGCCGCGCCGGTGCTGTGGACGCAGCAGGTGCTC
>DASXKD010000625.1:0-3115 GCA_036497045.1 Streptosporangiaceae bacterium
TCGCCGCCGCCGCACTAGACAGCATCCACGACGCCCAGCACGGCACCCGGCCAGGAGGCCACCCCACCACCGTTGCCCCGAACACCGGCGGCACCGCCGACCGCCCCGCCCGAACCTGACGGCCGAGGCTGCACCTACACCGGAAGGCCTGCACATGACCGGTGACACCCGCCATGACCCGCTCGCCGAGCTGTCCGCCCAGGGCGTGGCGGTGTGGCTGGACGACCTTTCCCGCGAGCTGCTCGCCAGCGGCGAGCTCCAGTCGCTCATCAACCGACGGCACGTCGTCGGCGTGACGACCAACCCCACAATCTTCGCCTCCGCCCTGGCCAAAGGCGACCGGTATGACCGCCAGCTGCGTGACCTGGCCGAGCTAGGCGCCAGCACCGAGACAGCGATCTTTGCCGTCACCACCGACGACGTCCGCGCCGCCTGTGACGTCCTCGCCCGGTCTACCAGCAGACAGCAGGCCGCGACGGGCGGGTCTCCATCGAGGTCGACCCCCGGCTGGCCCGCGACGCTGCCGCGACCGCGGACATGGCCCGCGCCCTGCGGTCCGCAGTGGACCGCGACAACATGTTCGTGAAGATCCCGGCCCCCCCAGAGGGTCTCAGCGCTATCACACAAGTCACCAGCGAAGGGATCAGCGTCAATGTGACCTTGATCTTCGCCCTCGCCCGGTACCGCGCTGTCATGGACGCCTACCTCAGCGGCCTGGAACAAGCCGCCGCCGACGGCCGGGACCTCGCCGCGATCCGCTCTGTCGCCTCCTTCTTCATCTCCCGGGTGGACTTCGAGGTCGACGCCCGGCTCGACCGGTTGGGCACCAGCCAGGCCACGCAACTCAAGGGCAAGGCCGCTATCGCCAACGCCCGCCTGGCCTACCAGGCCTATGAGGAAGTCATCATCAGCCAGCGATGGCAAAAGCTCGCTGGGCTCGGGGCTCAGCCGCAGCGCCCGCTCTGGGCCTCCACCGGCGTCAAGAACCCCGCCTATCCCGACACCAAGTACGTGACCGAGCTCGTCGCCGCCGACACCGTCAACACCATGCCGGGAACCACCCTGGCAGCCTTCGCCGACCACGGCGAGGTGACCGGCAACACTATTAGGGGCCGATACCACGATGCACGCCGCGTCCTCGATCACCTGGCAACCGTCGGCGTTGACTTCGAAAACGTCACCGGCCAACTCGAGCGCGAAGGCCTCCGGGCGGAGCTGACCGTCCGCTCGTATGGCGTGGATCTGCTGCGCTGGTTCCGGTTCCTGTGGGCTGCGGGGGTGGCCTGGGATCGGGCGACCCGGGCTGAGGCCAGTGGTTTTGCCGGTGGCTGCAGTTGGCTGGCAAGCCGGCCCGGCCGCACTGGCGGGAGCGGGACCGGCCGGGGCCGACTGCGCCGGTCCCGGCTTCTGGCGGGGTGTATGCGCCGTCGGTGCGTGCGCATAACGAGGCGGGACTGCGTGCCGTGGCGCCGTCATCGGTGGTGGTGCTGAGGGAGGGTGCGATGGGTGGGCGGGATGCGGCGCCCGGGCCAGGCACTGACCTCTTCCTGGCTGTGTCGTTGCTGGCCCTGCTGGCCCTGGTTGCGGCGGTGGTCGTCCCTGCCGCGGTTGGCGGGTGAAACAGCAGCGGCCTGGCGTCCGGCGGGACGGCCGGGAACTGCCGGCTCCGCGCCGGGCCGGCGGCCGGCCGCGCTGCGAGCAGGGACGGGTGGCGGGGTGTTCCAGCCGTTGCCGGCGCCGGCCAGCGCGGCGAGCAGGTGCGGCCATCGCGGCCGCCGGTCCTGTAACGGGTCCATAACCGCGCGCACGGCACACTGACCGGTGTCACCGAGGTGGCCGTCCGCGCCCCCACCCACGCCTTCACCGTCGACGAGCCGCCCGCGCTCGGCGGCAGCGGCAGCGCACCGAACCCGGTCGAGTACGCGCTCGCCTCGCTCGGATCCTGCCAGGCCATCACGTACCGCTTCTGGGCCGAGAACCTTGGCATCTCGTTCGACAAGCTCACCGTCACCGTCGAAGGCGACCTCGACATCCGCAACTTCCTCGGGTTCGACGACAGCGTCCGGCCCGGCTTCTCCGCTGTCCGGGTCCAGATCGGCATCACCGGGCAAGAGCCCCCGGAGCGCTACCAGCAACTCGCCGCGGCGGTGGACGAACATTGCCCGGTACTGGACCTGTTCCGCAACCCCGTCCCCGTCGACCGCACCATCACAAGCCGCTGACATGGCAGCCGCATCCGGCCGGACTGGCTGCCTGCACATACCACCTCCAGCACACCTGACATGGCAGAACCCCAGCCCGTCCGCCCCGGACCGCTTTCGCGGGCCGCCTGCGCGATAACCGGGTGATCCTTGCCTGACAGTAGTGAACCTCCATAGCGGGACACGAGCGTGCTGGGCGGAACCTGGCGGTGAGCAGGTTGAGCGGGGGAGTCTCGTTCCGGATTCCCCGCAGGGTGTGCAGGCCTGCGGATCGTTGTGTGGCTACCGCCGGGTCCCAGAACGCGCACCCTCATAGATCTACGCGGTATCGCTTCATGTCACGTATTCTCGCCCGGTGCGCTCGACTCTCACCGGGTGTTTCGTCTGGTCTTGACGGAACGCCGCTTAGGACTCCGTGGAGGCGTGATGGGTGTGAACTACAGCCGACTCGATGTGCTGCGCGCGGGGCATGGACCGATCGCTGAGCACGTCATCGATGAGTTCGTGGCGGGACGGCTGTCCCGCAGGCAGTTCCTCCGCCGTGGCACCATGATCGGTTTGTCCCTGCCGTTGCTCGGCGGCATCGTGGCAGCTTGCGGGAGTTCAAGCTCGTCACAGGCCGGCCCGGGCCTGGCTGCCGAGGGTAAGCCCGGGGCGACGATCAAGGCGGGCATTGGTGTGCCTGCCGCGGCGATCAACCCGATCACGATCGCCGACCAGGGTGGCTTGGACATGCTCGGCCAGGTCGCCGAGTGGCTCGCCTTCTGCGACCAGCACAACAACTACCATCCCTGGCTGGCGACAAGCTGGAGTGCGAACGCCGACGCGTCGGTGTGGACGTTCAAGATCCGCCAGGGCGTGAAGTTCAACGACGGCACGCCGATGACCGCCGATGATGTGGTCTACAGCTTCAA
>DASXKD010000626.1:0-3633 GCA_036497045.1 Streptosporangiaceae bacterium
CTGCGACCGGCGGGACAGGTTGACGAACATCGAGTTCACGTTCCCGCGCAGCGCCGCCTCGTTCGAGGCCAGCCGCACCGCCTCGCGGTGCACCTGGTCAAAGGCGCGCGCGACCTCACCGATCTCGTCGGTGGAATCCACATCTATGGGCTCGACTTCCAGCGGCGACCCGGCACCTTCGCCTTCGCTCATCCGGCGGACCGTCTCCGGCAGCCGCATCCCGGCCACCTCCAGCGCGCCCGCACGCAGCCGCCGCAGCGGCCGCACCATCGACCGGGCCACCACGACGGTGAAGAACAGGGCCAGGGCCAGCACGAAGAGGATGACCACGCCGGTGACAATGGCGGTGGTGACCGCCTGGTTGCGCAGCGACGACGCACGCGCGGTGATCTGGTTGACCAGGCTGCGCTCGACCGCGCCCATCTGGTAGTTGATGATGTGCGATTCCGCGCCGTACCAGTCGTCGGCATGGGTCTGGTCGCCGGCCAGGGAGCCGTTGACGGTCTGCAGGTTGATCGCCTGCGACTCCTCGTTCGGCGCCAGGAAGGCGTTGGGCCCGGTGCCGGTACTGTCCCAGAGCTGGCGCTGGGCGGCGGTGGCGGTCAGGTCGAACTCTTGCAGGTTCGCGGCCTGGTCCGACTGAGCGTTGGTCAGGTCGCCGAGCGCCTCGTTGGAGAGGTTGTGCTGGATCAGCGCCGCGGTGAGGATCGCGCGCTGCTCGGAGGCGTCCTCCTTCATATGCGACACCAGCCCGAGCACTCGCACGCTCTGCGCCAGGGTGGCGTCACTGGCGCCCTGGCCGGTCGCGTCTTCCAGGACCAGCAGGCTGTTGATGAGGCCGGTGTACTTGCGGCTCACGTCCAGGGCGGGCAAGGCGGTGAGTGTGGCCGCATCGCGCAGCTCGCCGAGCGCGTTGATCTCGGATAGCGCGGTCGTAGCTTCCTGCTGCGTCTGCGCCGGGAACGAGCCGCCCACCTCGTCGAGCTGGGCCTTTACCTGCGCCACCGCCTGGTCGGTCTGGTGCTGGTAGCCGGTGACCACGCCGAGCGACACCGTCTTCGCTTCGCTCTTCGGCGCGGACCGGCCGTTCGCGGTGCCGAGCGCGATGTAGTAAACGGTCTGGTCCCGCTCGTCCTCCAGCCGCTGAGCCAGGACGGTGATGTCCGAGCTGAGCGTGGTCAGCTGCAGTACCCGCTGGTAGGCCAGGGCGCTCTGCACCGACGAGGCGATGCGGATACCGCCCAGCGCCACAGCGGTCAGGGTGGGAATGGTGATCAGCAGCAGCAACCGCGAGCGCACTCGCCAGTTCTTCAGTGCCCGCCTGGATGCAGGCGGGGCTTGGGGTACCTCTGTATGCCCGGCACCGTTGCCTTCGGCTTGCCCGTCGGGCTTGCCGAGGCCGCCGCCAGGCGCCTCCGCCCCGTCCCGGCCGAATGCCGAGCCGTTCCCCGCCTGGTCGCCTACGGCCACGGGGGCAGCGGGGGAGTCATTTCTGCTACGGGACCGCACGCGTCATGACCTCTCAACTGGATGCCATGGCGAGCCCGCTGGCGGCAGGGCCGACGGCAGAACCGACATAGCAGACCCCTTCCGCGGCGACGTTTGAGGGCGGGCTCAGCTCACTAGGGCGACTAGGGGCTAACCCTAACCGTCAAAACGGCCGCCGGACAGCAATTCCCACATCACACGATGACCTTGATGTAACGGACGTTTGCCGAGCACGCGCTGCCAGTAGGGTACTCTCTGGCGCTACGGTCCGGGTTCCGAAGTGCCCGCAGAAGTCCTATCTTCCCGCCAAGGAGAGTCATGAGGCTTGTCTCAGCCCCTGACCAGTCCCGATGGGGCGGCCGGGCGGGGCGGTCGGGGCGCCGGGCAGCGGCCGCGGCTGCCGCCGCGGCCGGCCTGTTTCTAGTGACCGGGTGCCACGTCCCCGGGTTCTCGTCATCAGCGGCGGGCGGCCCCACCGCCACCGGCACGGTCACGGTTGTCGCACCCCTCGGGGTGGCCGCCGCGCCTCTTTACATTGGCCTGAAGGACGGGCTGTTCAGCCGGGCCGGCCTCACCGTACACGTCGTTTCCGCCTCCTCCGTACCGCAAGAGGTGGCCGCGCTCCGCAAGGGCAGTGCCGATATCGCCTTTGGCGACTACGCGGACATGTTCTTCGCCCAGGAGGACAACCCCGCCCTGCACCTGCTCGCGGTCGCGGACGGCTATGACGCCGGGCCGAACGTGATGGAGGTCCTGACGCTGCCCAACTCGGGCATCCTGAAGCCGAAGGACCTGGTGGGCAGGACGGTGGGCACGGCCCAGCAGCAGGGAATGCCGCTCAGGAACCAGAAGCACCAATTCATTCCTTACAGCACAGACACCGTGGCCACCTGGTCGGTGCTGTCCAGCGACAACGTGGACGGCGGCAAGGTCCGCTGGCACCCGATGCCGGCCAACGAACTGGTCAGCGCGCTGAAGAACGGCAAGGTGGCCGCGATCCTGGCGACCGAGCCGACCATCTACGAGGCCGAGAGCCAGCTGGGCGCGGTTCCGGTGCTCGACTCCTGCACCGGGGCGACCGCGAACCTGCCACTGGACGGTTACTTCACCACCACTTCCTACGCCGGCCGGAACGCCCAGGCCGTGGCCGCCTTCCGGGGCGCGCTGGAAAAGGCGCAGGCTCAGGCGGCCATGGCGGCACCGCTGCAGACCGCCCTGACCAAGAGCACGGGCCTGCAGGCCCAGGCCGCAGCCATGATCACCCTCGGCACCTACCCCACCACGCTGTCGGCCGCGAACCTGCAGCGGGTCGTCAACCTGATGTTCACCTTTGGCGCGCTGCCCAAGCAATTCAACGTGCCGTCCATCGTGGCGAAGCCGAACGGGTCCTGATCGCGGTCAGCGGATCGCGTTAAGGCCGAGTTCGCGTGCGATGATCATCCGTTGCACCTCTGAGGTGCCTTCGCCGATCTCCAGCACCTTGGCGTCGCGGTAGAACCGGGCCACCGGGTACTCGTTTATGTACCCGTAGCCGCCGAAGATCTGGGTGGCGTCCCGCGCGTTGTCCATGGCCGCGTTCGAGGCAATCAGCTTGGAGATCGCCGCTTGCTTCTTGGCCGGCTCACCGGCCGACAGCCGCGCCGCAGCGTCGTACCAGGCGAGCCGCGCCGAGTGGGCCCGCGACTCCATGTCCGCCAGCTTGAACTGGATCGCCTGGAAATGCCCGAGATGGTGGCCGAACGCCTCGCGGTCGGCCACGTGGCGCAGGCATTCCGCCACGCACCCGGCGGCCAGGCCGGTGGCGAGCGCCGCGAGGGCCACCCGCCCCTCGTCCAGGATCTGCAGGAACTGGGCGTAGCCGCGGCCGCGCTCGCCAAGCAGGTTGTCGGCGGGAACCCGGCAGGAGTCGAAGGCCAGTTCCCTGGTGTCCGATGCCGACCAGCCGACCTTGGAGTACTTGCGGCCCACGGTGAAGCCCTCGGTGCCCGCCGGGACGATGATCGTCGAGATCTCGCGGTTCCCTCGCCCGGCCCCTGGTTCACCGCCGGTGCGGGCGAGCACGGTCACCAGCGAGGTGATTGAGGTGCCCGCGTTGGTGATGAACGACTTGGAGCCGTCGATGACCCACTCCCCGGCCTCCAGCCG
>DASXKD010000627.1:0-17930 GCA_036497045.1 Streptosporangiaceae bacterium
TCGCCGCCGCCGCACTAGACAGCATCCACGACGCCCAGCACGGCACCCGGCCAGGAGGCCACCCCACCACCGTTGCCCCGAACACCGGCGGCACCGCCGACCGCCCCGCCCGAACCTGACGGCCGAGGCTGCACCTACACCCGCCCGTCAGCCGGTCGTCGGGTGCGTCGGCGTCGAACCATTCGGCAGCAGCAGGTCGAAGCCGTCAGGGATGTACAGTTCGCCGGCCCCGGTGCCGTGCTTGCCGGTGATGCCGTACTGCCACACCAGTGCCCTGGTGACCGGGTCGAAGGCGACCATGCGGTTGTTGTAGTCGTCGTTGACCATGAAGACGCCGCTCGGCAGGACTTCGGCCAGCGAAGGCCGGTTGAGCATGCCAGGTCCGGAGGCCGCGCGGTAGCGGTACAGGATGTGACCGCTGCGGGTGAACTCGAGAAGCTGCCCGGGCAGGGCGTAGTCGGCGATGAGGTAGCGGTTTGGACCGAGTTGCTGGGGGTCCGAGGGGTAGCTGATGGGTAGCTGCACCGTCCAGACCAGCTTCCCGGCCGGGGTGTACTCGCTCACCCATGACCCGTTGATCTCTGAGATCAGCAGGTTGCCGTCCGCCAGGGGCGTATCGCCGTTGGGGGTGCCCATCGAGGCCGGCGGGTTGTGCTGGCACACGCCGTCGGTGCCGATCTGGTGCGCCACGGAGCCGTCGTGGTTGAGCACGAGCACCCGGCAGTTGTTCGCGTCGGCGACCGTGATCTGGCCGTTCTTGAGCAGGTAGGCGTCGTCGGGTTCGTGCAAGTACCCGCGGCCGGTGCCGGGCTGGCGGGGATGCCCGTAGGACCAGATGACCTTCCCGGAGGGGTAGGAGATCTCGACCACCGTGTCGTTCTGCTCCTGGTTGGAGAGGATGGCGGTGCCGCGGGCGATGAAGAACGCGTCGTCGGGGAAGTAGAACTGCAACGGGTCCCGCGGGGTCTTCGCGGATGGGTACTTCCACACCACCTGGTTGGTGTCGGTCAACAGGAGCAGCCGGTTGTTCCCGCGGTCGGCGATGAGAAGCTTCGCGCCGAAGTACGGTGATCCCGCCCCCCGCGCGCCGGCGGTTCCGAACGCCCGGTTCGGGCGCAGCATCTGGACCGAGGAAACCAGCGCGCCGTTGGACTCACCGCCCACGATCCAGGCGGTGGAGCCGGCCGCGGCGATCGCGGCGTGCGACACCGGCACCTGAAGACGCCCGGCCACCAGGAGCCGCTTCGCCGCGGGGTTATAGGCCCAGATGGTGGAGACGGTCGACGTGTGCGGCTGCGAAACCGCGGCGCCGGGAGCCAGTTCGGCCGGGCTGAGCTGGGTCGTGCCGAGGCCACGAACCGCCGGCTGGGCCACGGTGCTTTCGCCACCGGCCACGAACAGTTCGCCGTGCAGGGTCACCGCTGCCGCGCCCGCCAGGGGCACCGGCAGATGCCCGATCACGGCCGAGGTGTGCCGGGCGGGATCGATGACCTGGATGGTGTTCACCGGCGCCCCCGCGTGGGGACCGACGATGGCCTGGCCGCCGAAGACGTAGATCTGGTTCCCCAGCGCGGCCACGGCCGGGTAGCGCACGGGCACCCGCAGCGTGGCCGCAGCGGTGAACCCGCGGCCGTCCGTGGTGGCCAGCACGCTGGCGTCCGGGTGCGCCCCATCGTAGCCGCCCACGATATAGGTCGTGGCACCGATCGTGACCGCCGCCGCGTCGGACCGGGGCGCTGGCATCGGCCGGCCGGTGACAGCCGTCGCGGAGGGGTTCCTGCCGCGCCGGCCAGGCACGGTGAACGCCTGAACCGTGGCGACGCTCGCCGACGACCCGCCCCCGAAAACCACCGCGCGTCGGCCGATGACGGCCGCGGCGGCATCGTGCAACGGCGCTGCGAGCGCACCGATGCGGCGGACGGCTCCGGTGGCGGCGTGCACGGCGTAGACACCGCTCACCGAGACGTTGCCGGCGACCAGCCCGCCCAGGACGATCAGCCGGCGCCCGGTGGCAGGAACCACCACCTCGCGGCTGACCGGGGTCGGCAGGTGCCAGGGCAGCAGGCCGGCCTCGGCGGCAGCCAGACTACGGGGGGCGGTCAGCGGCTCCACATCCGAGGCCGCCGCGCCGGTCTTGTGTTGCTGCGCCCCGGCCCCGTGGCTGACGATAGCGGCCACGGCACCGAGCGCGGCGAGCGCGACCACCGCGATTACTCCGAGGGACACGAGGCCGGGCCCGCGCCCGGCGCGCGCTCGTGGGCGGTCACGGCCGGCCCGCTGCCACGGATCCGCCTCTGGCTGTGCCCTCCGGTGGTGCTGGCCAGCCCGCCGCCTCCGGTTACCCTCAGCTCGCCTCATGAGGCCATCGTGGCTAGCCGGGCAGAGGGGGCAGTTGCCATTGTCCGATCATGCCTGACAGCGGGAGCCGGGGCCGGCGAGACGGGGTCCGCTTTGCCTTCAAGCGGGGAAACCTGAGTCGGTGGGGAGCAGGGCGTGCCGGATTTGGCTGGAGAGCCAGGCGGTGTAGTCGGGTGCGGGCCAGCCGCGGCCTGACACCAGGGTGTCGTAGAGCGCGGGGTCGTTGAAGATCCACAGGATGTCGGTGGCCCGGTCGGTGCCGAGCCCGGAGGCCAGCGGGCCCCGTGACGACGCGTGCGTGATGATCATGCGGGCTCCGGCGCGGCGGTTGCGCTGCAGGGTGTCCCAGAGCTCGCCGAGCTCGGGGGCCTGGTCTGCCGCCCGGCGGGTGACCTCGACGATCCGTGCGGCGCGGCCGTTGATCAGCGTGCACACGTGAGCGTAGGCATCCAGTACCGCTGCTGGCGTGGGGGCGTCCCAGACGGGACGGAACCAGGGGCGCTGCGCGGCCGGGACAGGCTCGTCGTCGCCGGCGAACGCTTGGTCGAGGACCTGGCGGAGCAGTGCGGGCTTGGAGCCGAAGGCGGCGAACGCGGTCGGCCGGGCGATCCCCGCGGCGGCGGCGATGTCGGCCAGCGACGTGGCGGCGTAACCGCGGGCGGTGAACAGCTCGTGGGCGGCCTGGACGACCGCATGGCGGGTACGGCGCGCGCTCTCCTGGCGCACCGGCGACTGATACCGCCGCCTGGGGCTGCTGCTCTTGACGCTGGTCACGATTCGATGATAATAGCATCATATTCACTAGATACTGTCTTTCGAATTGGAGAGCGGCATGCCTCAGACCGCGCCGGTACGCCCCTACGTCCTTGGCCCCAGTGAGGGACAGGCGTGGTGGTTCCTCGGCAATCTGGTCACCGTCAAGGCCGCTGGGGCACAGACCCGGGGGCGCCTGACGGCGGTGGAGTTCCTCAACCCGCCGCGCTTCGCCCCGCCGCTGCACCGCCACCTGGAAGAAGACGAGTTCTTCTACGTGCTGTCGGGCACCGCCCGCATCTTTTGCGACGGTGAGGACTTCACCGCCGGCCGCGGCGACTTCGTCATGCTGCCGGTGGGGCTGCCACACACCTTCATAGTCGGGCCGGACGAGCCGCTGCACGTCTTGCAGCTCACCACGCCCGCGGGGTTCGAGGACTACGTGGCCGCGGTCGGCCAGCCCGCCCGGGAGCGACGCCTGCCAGATCCGGCGCCGATCGACCCGGCCGCCCTCAGGCACGCCGCCATGCGATACCCCGTCGAGATCCTCGGCCCGCCACCGGCTCCGCCCGGTTGAGCTCACGCTCGGCGCCATGGGCCGCGACCGGCTTGCCGCTGACAGTCGCATTCCCGGGGCGGCGTGCCGGTGACCGGGGCCCGCGGCCTGTCCAACCGCGAAATCGCCAGCCAGCTCTTCCTCGGCGAAGCCACTATCAAGATCTATACCGGCAACATCTTGATGAAGCTGGGCTGCCGCGACCGGGTACAGGCCGTCGTCGCCGCCTACGAAGCCGGACTCGTCCAACCCCGCCATCACCGCTAACAGCGCATGTTCCGGCACGACCCCGCCATCTTGCTGTACGCGCTGCTGTACCCGGTCACCTGGCAGAACCCCAGCACAAGGTCACGGTCCCCGCCAGGACGCCGCGTGAGAGGCAGCGCTCTCGACGGGCAGTCCCCGGCCTGTAACTTTGCTGCGACCAGCGCGCACCCTCGATCAGGGCCGAATGTTTGGTGCTGACCTCAGCGGGCAGCTGAACCGGCCTGACGAAAGGATCCCTCATGGGCGCTGAGAACAAGGCAGCCAACAAGGTGACCGAGGCCAAGGGCAAGATCAAAAAGAAGGCCGGCCAGGCCGCCGGCGACACCGGCCTGGAGGCCGAAGGCCGAGCCGAGGAATCCAAAGGTGACCTCAAGCAGGCTGGCGAGAAAATCAAGGACGCTTTCAAGAAGTGACCACCCCCCGACCCGGGCGTCACGCGAACAACACGCATTCCACGGAAGGATGCACCTGATGGCATCCGAACCAGTGCGCGGCACCCCATCCAGCGCCGATGATGCGACCGGCCCGGGGGAGCGGGGCCCCGTGGCGCTGCCGACCCACCGGATCAGGCGGACGCGCACCGGCGGGATCTGGGTCGCGGCCGCGCTGTTCGCGCTGATCTTGCTTCTGCTGCTGATCTTCATCTTGGAGAACGGACAGCGGGTCTCCATCAGCTACTTCGGCGCGCACGGACACCTGCCACTGGGCGTCGCGCTCCTGCTGGCCGCCGTGATCGGCGTCCTGCTGGTGGTACTCCCCGGAACCGGGCGGATCATCCAGCTGCGGGTCGCCGCCCGCCGCCACCAGCGCCTCGACGCCCAGACGGTGGGAACAGCACCGACCGCCTCCCCAAGGGATCCATCTCCGCCTGGCCAGACCCCGCCTTGACGCCGCGGCCAGGCGGCGCCGAAGGGCTCTCCAGGCAGTACCACTTAACCTCGGTAGATGTAACGCTGTCCAGGTCAAGTCTTTGCAGCTGCTCCGGCCTGCAGTTCTAGCCGCTAGGGTTAGATGTCCTCCTCTGGGTTGCCACTTATGGTGGCCTCTGGGGTGCTGAGGTGCAGATATGTGCCCAGGCCCGTCAGGTGCAGCAGCCGCTGGACGGTCGGCTTCGCGCCCGTGATCACGAGTCGATGTCCGCATCCGGCCAGGCGTTTGTGGGCCCAGACCAGGACCGACAGGCCAGCACAGTCGGTGAAGTCAAGACCGGATAGGTCCAGCACAAGCAGCGACAGGTGGTTCTCCAGGGCACTGCTGATGACGCCGTGCAGATGGTGGCGGTTGGACGCGTCAAGCTCGCCCAGCAACCGCAGCACTGATCGCTGGCCGTGGCGTTCGGTGACGACGGCTAGATGCGCAGTCGGATTCATCGGTCGCGCTTACGTCGGGATGGGCAGCACTGTGACCGGGGACATGGCATTGGTAGCGGCACCGCGAGCTGACAGCGGTTCGCGGGGGCCCTGAGGCGGTGACCGGCCCAGGCGAGGACAGCTGATGGGACGGATTGAGCTGGGCTGGCTGATGCCACCGGACGGAGCCGTCCCGACGAGGCCCGCAATATGCGGTCGCCGTAGATTCTCCTGGCTTGGGCGGGCTCATCTGTGAGCAGCTCGACACGGTGCAAGAAAGGGAAGCGTCCCGCCGGGACGAACTCATCGCGCTCGCAAACCCGATGTGCCACAGATCATCACCTCCAGAGGTGCGATCCGCGGACACACGGCGGAACAGGAGCGCAATCTACCGTGCTGTGCGCCTTCCTGCAAACAGCCGGGCAGCTCGCCGCGCAGGCTACGCCTTGGGGCTAGGCTCCAGTCTGGGCAGGCCGGTCAGGCCCAGGTCCGAGGGGCGAAGATCACCGACTCGATCATCACTGGCAGGCCCGGTAGTACCGCCGAGTATCTCGCTGGCTACATCCGCGACACGCCGACGTGAATCGCGCGCTCGCTTGCGCAGTACGTCAAAGGCCGTGACTGCATCCAGGCGATGAGTACCCATGAGGTAACCGACGGCACGCTCTATGACCACCCGGTAGTCCAAGGCGTACTGAAGCTGGTCGGCCACGATGCCGTGTTCCTGAGCTGCGAGGGCGGTGGCTAGGACTTCCGCGATGAGGCCGCTGTAGGCGATCAGGGCGTTGACGTCCGATTTATCCCATTCGACGGGCTCATCGCGGTACACATTCAAGGTGCCGACCGGACTGCCGCCGAGCATGATCGGCGTGCCAGCGACTGCCCGCACTTGGGCAGATAGCCGGGTGCGCAGCTCCGGCCAGCGGCTGTCGGCGTGCACGTCGGTGCTTACGACCTCGCGCGCGTACACATAGGACTCATAGCACGGTCCCTGACCGGCAGACGCCTGAGCCTCTTCGAGCTGGCGGGCGGCTTCGTCGGAGGCAGCGACATAGGACAGGTACCCGGACTCGGTGATGAACATGATGCCAGCGCCGCCATAGCCGAACACGCCATGGACGGCGTCGACAGTGCGCTTCATGACGCCTGCCACGTCAGCGTCGAACGCGGCCTTGCGAAGCCGCTGCAGACTGGACCGCAGCGCATCCTCATCAATATGCGCCGTCATCGCGGCCTCCTCAGGAACGGCACATGCCGGACGGCTAACCCTTCGACCTGCCCCGCTGTGCTGTCCAAGGCGCAGGAACGTGGCCAGGCTACCTGAAACGCCGGCCTGGTTTTCGCCCCGCCAACGATTCCCAAGCTGCGGGCAAGTGGACACCCGGCTGCCCGGTCCGTGAATGGGACGACCTGTGCTGGGCAGCAGCCCAGTGACGAGGCGCAGGCTGTCTGGGGGGCAGGTGTGGAAGAGCGGACAGGACCGAGGGCACTGAGGTCCTGGGTGGACGGGGTCCTGAGCCTGCCTCCGGATGACGCCGGGGTGCTCCGGTACCGGGCTCGCTTGGCCGAGGTCCGGATGTTCACCGCAGCGCGGGCGCTGCAGGCGGGGCTTTCGCCAGACCGGGCCAATGACCTGGTGATCGCGGTCGCCGAGCTGGCTGCTAACACGTTGGTTCATACCAGCGGGCCGGGGACGCTGACGATATGGGTCACCGATGATGAGGTCATCTGCCAAGTGCAGGACCAGGGTCAGATCACCGACCTGCAGGCAGGCATGGTCCGGCATGCTCCGGATGCGCCCGGCGGCGGCCGTGGGCTTTGGGTCGTGTGTCAGGTCTGCGATCAGGTCGAGATCAGCACCGGGCAGGGTGGCACGACAGTGCGGGTCCACATGATGCGCAGTCCCAGGTCAGCCTGAGACCACCTATCGGCGGCGCTGACCTGCTTTGGCCGGTCACGACGGCGCGGCGCTGCCAGCGATGACGGTCAGGATATGCCCGCTTGAGAGAGTGCCAGCGCGTATCTGGGGCCCGGCTCAGCTTCTTCGGCCGGCTGGGGGTAGGGCGGTGCTGGCTCGGTCTCAGGTCCGCCGGTCGAGGTCGCGGAGGTAGACCAGGACGGCGACGACGCGGCGGCTGATCTTGCGTTCTTGGGAGAGGCCGAGCTTGGTGAAGATGGCGTTGACGTATTTCTCGATGGCGGACTCCGAAAGGTGCAGGCTTTCGGCGATGGCGGCGTTGGTTTTGCCTTCGGCCATCTCGGTGAGGACCTGGAGCTCACGGGGTGCAAGCCGGCCCAGGGGCGATTCGGCCTGGCGGATGCGCTGCTCGACCAAAAGTTCGACCACTCGGGCGTCTACCACGGACCGGCCTGCGGTTACTTCACGCAGCGCGTGCAGCAGGTCGTCGAGTTCGCCGATGCTGGCCTTGAGCAGGTAGCCGAGGCCGTCGGTGCCGTTGCGGAACAGTTGCACGGCGTAGCTGGCGTCGGAGTACTGGGAGAGGATGACCACGCCGGTCTGCGGGTAGTGCTGCCTGATGGCGTGGGCCGCTTCGATGCCTTCGGTCTGGTGACCGGGAGGCATCCGGATGTCGGTGAGGACGGCGTCGGGCCTGAGCTGCCTGACGGCGGTGAGCAGTTCGTCGCTGTTCCCGACCCCGGCCAGCACCTCCACCTCGCCGGAGTCCTCCAGCAGCCGCCGGGTGCCCTCGCGGACCAGGTAGTTGTCCTCGGCGATCACGATGCGCAACCGGTCAGCCATGGGCGGGTTCCCCGACAGGCAGCCAGGCGCTGACAGTGGTGCCGTGCCCGGCGGCGCTGGTGATCTCCATGCGGCCGCCGAGTGCCTCGATGCGGTCGCGCAGGCCGCGCAGCCCGGATTGGGCTGGGGCCGGGACGGCGAAGCCCCGGCCATCGTCGCGCACCTCGACCGCCAGGTGGCCTTGTTCGGCTTGCAGGCACACCACCGCCCGGGTGGCGCGGGCGTGCTTAAGGACGTTCCCGAGCGCCTCGCAGACGAAGAAGTACGCTGCGCCTTCGATGTCCGGGCCGAACCGGGCCTCGGGCGGCAGGCCGTCGCTGCTGACTTCGGCGGCGATCGGCAGCCGGGCCGCCCGTTCCCGCACCGCGTCGAGCAGGCCGCGATCGGTGAGGACCGGCGGGTGAATGCCACGGACCAGTTCCTGCAGGGTTTCCAGGGCCCGCCGCCCGTCCGCGAGCACCTCTTTCATTGTGGTCTCGGCCAGTTCCCTGTCCCGGCGCAGCTGGTTGCGGGCCAGGCCCAGCCGGGCCAGCACCGCGACCAGTTCCTGCTGCACCCCGTCGTGGATGTCGCGCTCCAGCTGCCGGCGCCCGGCCGCCTCGGCGTGCACCAGCCGCGCCCGTGACTCAGCCAGCTCGTCGAACCGGTGGGACAGCTCTGTGGTCAGTTGCGAGTTCCGGATCGCCAGCGCGGCCTGCCGGCCCAGCGTGGCCAGCAGTCCGGTATCCGCGGCGGAATACCGGCTCTCCGTCTTGGGACCGCAGTCGATCGCGCCGACCAGGTCTGGGCCGTGGACCAGCGGCACGTGCAGGACCGGGTCGTCCAGGGCGGTCAGCTCGATACCGGCCGAGGCGACCGGCCGCTCACCCTGCGGGCCGAGGCTGACCCGGACCCAGCGCGCGCCGAGGCCGAGCTGGACCGCGGCGGCGACGGTGCTGGCCACGTCCTCGGGCCCGGGCGAGGCCTCCAGC
This sequence comes from Streptosporangiaceae bacterium, assembly GCA_036497045.1. Classification (GTDB taxonomy): domain Bacteria; phylum Actinomycetota; class Actinomycetes; order Streptosporangiales; family Streptosporangiaceae; genus DASXKD01. The sequence goes on from DASXKD010000627.1 coordinate 9,016, forward strand.
CTGGTCCCGAGCTGGCTGATCAGCTCGTAACCCGACAGCCGCCGGCCGAACACCAGCCGGTCGGCCAGCCGTTCGAGGCGCCGGCGGACCGGCGCCGCGACCATCGTGGCAACGATGGTCAGCACGATGGCCAGGTCCAGCGGAACGCGGCGGCCGGCCATGACCCCGAGCGCCGCGGCAACGCCCGTATAGGCGGCGGCGATGAGCAGCCATAGCGCGCTGTAGACCATCGACCGGCGCACTATCAGGTGGATGTCGAGCAACTGGTACCGCACGATGCCGATGACCAGCCCGGCGGGGATGAACAGCACGACCGGAAGGTAAAGCAGATAGCGCAGCCAGGGAGGCAGCGTATTCACAGCTGAGCTCGCGGCGCCCAGCAGCATGATCGTGCACCCGGTCAGTGCCAGCCCATACAGCGGCCAGGCGGCCTGCCGCCGCTCGGCCGGCCCGAACCGCCGGTACCGTGCGATCAGCACCACCACGCCCGCCAGCAGCGCCACCACCCCGGCCTGGATGGCCACGGCCGCCACCGCGCCCAGCCCGGCCAGCGCCGGTACCGCAACCGGGTTGCCCGCCGACACGCTGTCCTGCCAAATGAAAGGACCGCCGTACCTCAGCCGGGCGGACCCCGCGAGCTGCATCACGATCAGCGCTGGCACGGCAGCGCCCAAGATAGCTGCCATCCTTCGCTCGTAAGAACGGTGATATTTCCCATCGGGAAAAACAGCGCAGACCATAAAGATGACCACGAACGAGGCGAAATCAAGCCCCTGCATGCTCAGGATGACCGCCCATCCCCCGGCGGGCGTGCCTTCATTCACCAGATAAGCCGAGTACGCGGTGCCTATGACATACCCGGCGGCCTCGAGCACCGCGAATGCGAGCAGCGACCGGGCCACTAGGCTGCGCGGTTGCGCGGCGAATACCACCATGCCGGTCAGCAGGTAGGCGGCCACCTGCGGAGTGCTGCGCAGCGCCTCGGCCGGGTGACCCGCCAGCGCCCCGATCACGGGCGTGGCCAGCCAGGCCAGCCAGCCCGCCAGCACCACAGCCCAGCCGGGCCACCGCGCGGTCACGTGCACATTATGCGGCGCAGCAGTGCAGGGCGTCAGGGGGGCCAGCCACAGGCAACGGTGCGGAAAACCGCCATGCCTGCCACAGCGGAAAGTGGCGTGCGCAGGATACCGGCGCCCTTGACCGCGGACTTAACGTCGGCACGGATCGTAATTCCGCACGACAAAACGGGAGGATACCGTGCTCAGGATCTCCGATGCCGCCCACTTCCGCCGGGTGGTGGCCGGCCTGTGCCTGGTGGCCGCGCCGTTGCTGTTCGCCGCTGCGGAAATAGCCACCTCGCAGCCCCCAGGCAGCGCCGCCGCTCAGCTCGCCGCCTTTGCCCAGCACCGGGACCAGCTGCTGGCCGGGGTGCTGTGCGGCCTGGCCTCCTCGATGCTGTTCGTGCCGGCCCTGTTCGGCCTGCTGCACCAGATCCGCGACCGCGGGGTGGTGTACGCCCACGTTGCCGCCGCCCTGATCGTCTACGGCCTGGTGACCGGCGCCGCGCTGGGCGGGATCAACGTGATGTTCTGGGTGATGACCAAGCCCGGAATGACCCGTGGTGCCATGGTGAGCCTGCTCAACGGCCTCCAGCATGGATCGGCCGCGCTGGGGGCGCCGCTGCTGGCCGGGCATTACCTGTTCGCCTTCGGCGTCGTCATGCTCGGTGCCGCGGTGTGGCGGGCCCGCCTCGCGCCGCGCTGGGCCGCAATCCTGCTGGCGCTGTGGCCGGTCTCGGACATCGCGCTCAGCCCGGCGGGCGACCTGGCCTCCCTGGTAAGCGACGCGATCGGCATCGCCGGATTCGCCGCCCTCGGGCTGCGCTTGCTCGCCACACCCGACCGCGAGTGGGACACCATTCCCGCCGCGCCTGCCCTGCCCGCGCCTCAGCCCCAGCCATCACAGGCCTGATCCACACCACGCCGGCGGCGGCACCCGGCCGCCCCGGCACCACCCAAAGGAGGAACACACCATGCCACGGACCCACAAACGACTGCTCGCAGCCTGCGGTGCGGCCGCCACGGCGGCCGCCATAGCCCTCGCAGGCGTGACCGCCGCCAGCGCGGCCAGCCCAGCCGTCTCCGGCACCGAGCACTTCCAGTTCATGACCACATCCCCCACATCCAGCAACGCAAGCATCATCGCCACGGGCGTGTTCACCGCCGGCGGCGTCGATCACCCCGGCCGCACCACCGACACGCTGGTATTCCCCACCGGCTCGTTCAAGGTCGCCCACTCCAAGCCCACCGGCACCCCGACACTCAACCCCAAGACCTGCCTGGTTACCGCCACCCAGACCGGCACCTACACCATCAGCGGCGGTACCGGTGCCTACAGCGGCATCAGCGGCCACGGAACCTACCAGGCAACCATCCTCGCCGTCGCCGCCCGCACCGCCCAAGGCACGTGCTCCACAACACTGGCACCCGCCGCCTGGCAGCAAATCATCAAGGCCTCCGGGCAGGTCCACCTGTAACGCCGGGCACACATCCAGACCGGCCCCGCTTCTAGCCCACGGGTGCGGCACGGGCCAGACCCGTGCCGCACCCCACCGCCCAGGTCAGCCGCGCCGGCCAGGTCCGCGCCGCACTCGCATGACCCGGCGGGATGGTGATCGATCACCTCATCGGGCTGCGCCCATGCCATCGATGTGCCCGCAGCTCCCGGCTGCTTCCCCCGCCGGCGGCCGCTGCCCCTGCCACGGGCTTCCCGCCCCGGCGGCACCTTCCCCGGCAGGTCATCAGTGCTCGGCGGCATCGAGGAGTTACCACTGTTACGGCCCAGCCGGCGCCTCAGATCAGCGACCTCCGCCCGCAGCTCCCCAACCGCGGCCGCCAGCTCACCGATCAGCTCATCCCGCGCCGCGCACGACACACACCCAGCAGCAGGCGCGGGCACCCCAGTCACAGGACACCATGATCAGGACATCCCAGACATGATCAAGCCGGCACGCTGAGCTAGCCCAAGAAAGATCACCCGCTCGAAGTCGCTACGCAGAGCGAGCGACGTGAATGCTTACGCGCAGCGAACCCAATCTCGCGGCTGAGCACGTCAAGGTAGGGATCGACGGCATCGTGAAGGGCACAGGCGACCAGCGACTCCGACGTGCCGTCAGCTCCAAGATCCGCGCTCCAGGCGAGCTCGGCCGGGCGGAACGCGTCGTGGAGTCCTTGCAGGCGGTCGCCGATCTCCAGGACCGCGTGGCGGGCGGGTTCTGAAAGGGCCGCGTAACCTGATTGGCTCTCCTCATACCGGGCCAGTGCCGACGTGATCCGCGCGGGATCAACACTGCGGCCGGGCTGGCCTGTGCTCGGCGTACGCTGGCGGCGTGCGGCGCCGATGGTCAGGGTGGACGTCGTCATGATGGCTCCCCGTATCCTTTCCCAGTGATCATGGGGTTCGGGGATCCGGCGGGCTGCGCCCCCGCTGCCCTAGAGCCGGCCCCCTTGGGGTGTGGCCGCCGGCTGATCAGCGGCCTGGTGAAACTCAGCATGCCCAACCTGCCGGCCCGGCCGGATCAGCAGGAGTACGTACCTGTGGCTGCGGGAATTGACTACCCGCCCGACGTCGTGCTGATGGACATCAACCTCCCCGGCGCCTCCGGCGTCGAGGCGACCCGGCAGGCAACCCGGATCGCGCCGACCACCGCCGTCCTCATCATCCCCATGGTTGACGACGACGACAGCGTCTACGCCGCACTCGCCGCCGGGCCGGCGCATGGGATCCGCGCTGTCTGCGCGTGAACCCGCACCCGGCCGGTGCTGCCCGCCACCCGGCTAGGTAGCGGGCAGCATGGTCTCCCCCGTGGGGGCTTCCCGGTGCGGCTTACAGCGTCACCGGCCCGGAGGCGCGGATGACCCGCTGGAAGGCGACCGGCGGCGCGGTCTTCGAGCACTTGCCGCCCGACTTCGCAAGGATCGCGAGGAGGCTCGCCTGGTACGTGCCGTGGCCGGTGATCCCGGCGTACATGCCAGTGCCGTTGAGCAGCTCGTAGGTGCCGTGGAGGTTCAGCGTGAGCAGGCAGGTCTTGGGGTTGAAGCTGTGCGTCCCCGTGCCGGCTGAGTGCTTGAAGGTGATGGTGCCGTGGGCGAACACGAACGTGGCGACATTGTTGGGACCATCATGATTGACCCCCGGGGCGGTGAAGACCCCGCTCGCGATGAGGCTCAGCTTCGATGAGGTGGGGGATGCGGAGATGAACTGGAAGTGCTCGGTACCGGACACGGTCGCCCTGGGGGCGGCCGGCGCGGCGGCGGCGGCCATCGCGCCGGAGACAGCGATCGTGGCGGCGGCAAGAACGCTGCCCGCTGCCGCGAGAGCCGGTGCTGGGATTCGAAGTTTCATTGGTGCCTCCTGAGCGTGAGTGAATGGGTCGATCGTGTCGGTGGGGTCGTCCCTGGGTGAAGAGCCGGCTGTCCCGAGGTTGGGGGACGCTGCGTCCCGCGTGCCAGGCCTTGGTAGTGGCATCCTGTGGTTGTGTCTGGGGCGGAGATCTCCGTGCTGCTGGTCGATGATCACCCGGTCGTCCGGGACGGGGTCACCGCAGCGCTGCGCGGGCGTGTGGGCATCGTCGTGGTTGGCGAGGCGGGGTCTGCCCGGGAGGCGGTCGATCTGGCCCTTCGGCTGCGTCCGGCGGTCGTGCTCGTCGATCTTCACATGCCGGGCGGTAACGGGGTCGTCGCGATCCGCGAGCTGGGGCGAGTTCATCCTGAGGGTCGCTGTCTGGTGCTGACGCTCGATGACGAGGATGAGTCGCTCTTCGCGGCCATGGCGGCAGGCGCCCGGGGTTACCTGCTGAAGGGGGCCAGGGGAAGCGAGATCGAAGGGGCCATCCGAGCCGCGGCCGCGGGCGAGCTGGTCTTCGGCGCGGGGGTTGCGGACCGGGTGGCCGTCATGTTCAGCGCGCCGCGGCGGCCACGTGGCGCTGATCAGTTCCCCGCCCTGACCGATCGCGAGTTGGTGCTGCTCGACCTGGTCGCGCGTGGGCTGGATAATGCATCGATTGCGGGCACGCTGCACTTGGCGCCGAAGACGGTGCGCAACCAGCTCTCCTCGCTTATTGCCAAGCTCGGTGTGCCGGACCGCCCCGCCGCGGCTGCGCTGGCCCGGCGCGCTGGCCTCGGGCGAGACGATGGGCTTGGATAAGCGGGATTCCCGGCCGTGTGGGACCCGGAGCCCGTGACGGCGGGACACCGGCTCGTTCACCATGGCAGGAGACATCGGTGACAGGGAGCCGGCCGTGCTGACGAGGCATAGGGACGCCCGCTTCGCCATTGCCGGCGCGGCGGCATTGCTGGCGCTCAGCGCGACGTGGCTTGTCTTGCGGGCCTCCCTGCCTGGCGATGGGGCACCCTGGCGGCAGGATCAGGGATTCTCCGGCGGTGTCACCCTTGACGCTGGCTCAGGTTCTCACGGGCCAGGGCTGCGCGCCGGCGATGTGGTTACCGCGGTCGACGGGGTGCCGTTGGATCGGTGGCTGGCCCATTCGTCGCCTCGCCGGCCACCCCTGGCTGCAGGGACGGCACTGACGTATCTGGTCAGACGCAATGGGGCCGTGATGGACGTCCCCGTCCACCTGGCCGGCTCCGACCCGGTCTGGGCCCGGGTGCGTCGCCAGCCTGCCATTGGGCTTGTGGCTGCCGCGCTGGTCCTTCTCGGCGGCTTCACCGTCAGGCGGCGCCCCGATCACCCCAGCGCCCATGCCCTGCTGCTGTTGGGCGCCGGTCTCACCACGGCCTTCACGTTCACGACCTTCAGCTGGGAGGTCGCCCACCTGGTAACGACGCCGTGGCTGTTTGACCTGGGCATGGCTGGCGCCGTCCCGGGGTTCACCGTGATGGCCGCGGCGCTGGCACACCTGGCGCTGACCTTTCCCTCGCCCCCGGTCGTCCTGGCACGCCGGGGCTGGCTGATCGGCCTGCTGTATGGCGCCGGCCTGGCAGTGAATTTCGGTGCCGTCATGGTGTACCTGCTGGCTGGTCACGCGACCATCGGCGGCCTCCAGCGCTGGTATGCCAGCTCTGGCGTGGTCCTTTCGGCGCTCGTACTGCTCGCCCTGGCCGGGATAGCGCGGACTGCCCTGCGGGCGCTGAGAAGCAAGATGGTCCGGGCACAGGTGCGCCTGGTCGGCTCGGCGCTCGGCGTCACAGTGCTCGGCGTCCTCATCCTCAACGCGGTCGCCGCCGGGACGCCCGCCTCCCCCTGGCTCGTGGCGGCGTTGTTCTTGCCCCTGCCGATCGCGGTCGCGGCCGCGCTTTTGCGAGGGGAGTTCCTCGATTCCCGGGCGACGCTGAATCGCGCACTTGTCTTCGTCGTGACCACCGTGCTGTTGCTGGGCATCTATGCGGCCATAGTCGCACTCATCGGTGCGCTGGCGAACAGCACCGGCATTGCCGCCACCCTGCCCGCCACCGCCGTCATCGCGGTCGCGTTCGCGCCGCTGCGCTCTCGGGTACAGCGGGGTGCCGAGCGGCTGCTCTACGGCGACCGGGGCCAGCCGGCGCACGTGCTGGCCGCCCTGGGCAGACGCCTGGAGGCCGCCCTGTCCCCGGATGAGATCCTCCCCACAATCGCCGACACGATCGCGGCCACGCTGCGGCTGCCATACATAGCACTGAGGATCGCCGGCCAGGCCGACGCATTGGCCTGCGAGCGGGGACAGCCACCAGCCCAGCCCGACCGTGTCGGGCTGGTGCATCAGGGCCAGATGGTGGGTGAGCTAATCGTCGGCGCCCGGCCCGGAGAGCACGGCCTGTCAAAACCTGACCGTGCTCTGCTCACCGAGCTCGCGCCTCATCTTGCCGCGACGGTCAAGGCTGCCGCGCTCATCACCGAACTGGCATCCAGCCGCACCCGGCTCGCCGTGGCCCGGGAAGAGGAACGAGCCAGACTCCGGCACGATCTCCACGACCGGCTCGGCTCACGACTGGTCGGCGTTGCTCTTCAGCTCGATGCGGCCGCCACCAGCGCCCAAGGAACCCCGTGGACAGACTCGTTGCGGCACACCTGTGACGAAGTGGACACCGCCCTCAACGAAATACGTCGCCTGACCAGAGGCCTGCGGCCTGCTGACCTCGACGAACTCGGGCTCGTCGCAGCGGTACAGGCGGCAGCGACAAGGCTCACCGTGGGCGACCAGCCACGCGACTGGCAGTCGGACGTTTCCGCGGCCATTCACCTGCCCGCCCTGGCACCCGAGGTAGAAGCGGCGGCCTATCAGATCGCCCTCGAAGCCCTGACGAATGCGTACCGGCACAGCGGCGGCCACCACGCCCAAGTCCGGATCGGCGTTGATCCAGCCGGGGCGACGCTCTTGATCGAAATTACCGACGACGGGCACGGAATCGGGGAACTTGATGCCACAGGCGTCGGCCTCCGATCCATGCGTGAGCGCGCCGGCGCCGTCGGCGGATCACTCGACATCCGCACGGCCGCGGACGGTGGCGCACTGGTCAGAGCCGAACTTCCCATCAGCTGACATCCCAGCCCAACCGCGGCGGCCGCCCGGGGAGTCCAGTCCGCCATCACAGCCAGCCATCTGGCTTGCATAACTCCGCATGACCGCCCCGGTGACATCCCCAGCGTTCGTGACCGCGAGCGAGCCCCCTCCGGGACCAGCCGCGATCAGTGCCGCACCGCTCACGCGGCAGCGCTGAAGGCCGCCCTCAACGTGGCACATTAACTTCTAGTCACGCCCAGCGCACCGGCCGGCGGCAGCCCAGATCCTCAAGCCCGAACGGCTGCCACCGGCCGGCGTGTGCAGCGCTACCGGCGCCGCGCACTCCCTCGCCGGACCCGCTCCCCCCAGGCACCGCTGCGGCGGAGCTCACCCCCAGCACCCGGGCACGACATCAACACCAGGGCTCAGCTGGGACTGCCCGGCGGGGCGGACGAGCGCTTGGTCGATGCGGCGGTAGTGGCGGAGGCTGAGCCAGTAGACAAGGGGCAACGCGGGCGTCGACTTGAATAGGGCCTTCCGCTGGCCGGGAGAGGCATGCGTGATGATCTACGGGACGAGGAACGTTGCCGCAGGCCACGGCGTCGCGTTGCGGGCCTTGGCTTCGAGCTTGTTGTTCTCCGCGGCTGGCATCTCCCACTCGTAGAGAGGCAGCGCGGTCTGCTCCTCCAAGGTGAGGTGGGCGGCGAGCAGCCTGCTCATCGCGGATAGGGCGCTGGCCGCCGCGGCGTGGTTGGTGCCGAAGTCGCCTGCCGGGTCGGCCAGTGCGGCGAGCCCGTTGGACACGGCCTGGAGGGCGGCGTCCAGCGTCGTGCTGGCTGGCCAGCTCGCCCAGGTGCATCTTGTCGGCCCCGACCCTGGCCGCCTGGGCGGGAAAGAGCAGCTCGTTCCTCGTGGCCGTGGTGCATGGCAAGCTGTTCGCGGTAGTGGCCTTAGAAGGCCTGGATGCCTGGTACCCGGTCTGTCCGGTCGTCTGGGCTCGGCGCGGCGATGGTGGCTGCCAGCCGCGCTGCGTCGGCTCTGAGCGACTGGTGGATCAGGATGACGAAGGTCAGGTCGGGCTTGGACGCCGCGCGGCCGGTGGCTGTCTTGAGGCTCATGTATGTGTCCTAGCTAGATCGGGCGCCTGGTTTAGCCGGTGATTGATGTGGATTTAGTACCGGGCGTTTTACCGGCTGGCTTTTGTGGAGCCGGTATGCGGGCTGGCAATCTTCGGTGCGGGCGGGCCGGACGTGCCGGCAGCCACCAGTTGCACCGGCCGAACAGCGCGACGAGCGCGGGGAGGAGCAGGCAGCGGATGATGGTGGCGTCGATGAGAATGCCGGCGCCCAGGCCGGTGGCGAGGATTTTGATGGCGGTGGCTGGGGCGCTGGACATGGCCATGAACGCCAGTCCCAGG
>DASXKD010000628.1:0-2563 GCA_036497045.1 Streptosporangiaceae bacterium
ACTTCTCAGTCGTACGACTGAGAAGTCTTCAGGATCACGGAAGTACCGGAGGTGGATGGGCCAAAGCACCATGATCACGCCCGCCCTCGCGCTCGCGGCGGGGCGGGCCGGTCACGGTGCGGGTGCCGGTCGGCCTGCTGATTCCTGCGTGGCGGCCGCGCCGCGCTCGCAGCGCAAGGCTTGCTAGGCGGCGCCGGTGCCGAGGGCGGACAGGCGCAGCCCGCGGAACGAGGCGTCGAGCACCTCGGCGATGTGCGCCACGAGCACGGGGTCGCCGCCGTCGGCGGCCAGCCCGGCCGCGATCTGCAGGCTGCAACCGGGATTGGCGGACACGACAAGGCGCGCCCCCGTCGCCCGGAGGGCTACCGCCTTGCGCTTGCCCAGTTCCGTGGCCGCCTCAGGCTGCACCAGGTTGTAGATGCCCGCCGACCCGCAGCAGGCTCCGCCGCCGCCGACCTCGATCAGGTCCAGGCCAGGGACGCCGCGCAGCAGGTCCCGCGGCTGCTGCCGGATCCGCTGCGCGTGAGCGAGATGGCAGGCGTCGTGGTAGGCGGTGATCGCCTTCAGTTCGTGCCGGACCGCACGGGGGCCGCCGTGGTCGCGGTACAGCTCAGCGAGGAACTCGCTGAAGTCGCGCACCCGGCCGCTGAACGCCGCCGCCCGGCCGGCCAGGGGGCCGGGCTCGCCGTCGGCCGTGCGGGCGAAGAACGCACCGTACTCCTTCATCGCCGACCCGCATCCCGCCGAGTTGATCACGATCGCGTCCACGCCCGCGCGCTCGAACTCGGCGATCGTCGCCTCCGCGAACCGGGCGGCCTCGTCCGCCCGGCCCGCGTGCAGCGACAGCGCACCGCAGCAGCCCTGGCCAGGCGGCACGATCACGTCGCAGCCCTCGGCGGCGAGCACGCGTGCGGTGGCCGCGTTGACGTGCGGGAAGAAGACCTGCTGCACGCAGCCGGTGAGCATACCCACCACCGCGCGGCGCTCACCCCGGGCCGGGATACGGGCGGGAAGCTTGCCCTGGCGGCCGGGGGAGCGCGGGGCCAGCCGCATCGACCCGGCGAGTTCGGGGGCGTACCTGGCCACCGGGCCGCGCTGGGCCAGGCGGTCGAACCCGGCGCGCTGCGCCGCGCGCAACGGGCCGGACAGGGCGCGGAGCCGCTTGGGGTACGGGAACGTCGCGAAGATCGCGGCGCGCACGGCTTTCTCGCGGACCGAGCGGGCCGCGCCGGTCTGCACCGGGCCGGCCCCGGAGCCCGCCTGCTCCGGCCAGGTGCGGGCCGCCTCGATCAGCTCGTTGTAGCGCACCCCGGACGGGCAGGCTGTCACGCAGGCCATGCAGCCCAGGCACCGGTCCAGGTGCGTGGTCACCTTCTCGCTGACCGGGGCGCCCTCAAGGACCTGCGAGATCAGATGGATCCGCCCGCGCGGCGAGTCCATCTCCTCGCCCCAGAGCTGGTAGGTCGGGCAGGCGGGCAGGCAGAAGCCACAATGGACGCAGTCACCGGCCGCGGCGGCAAGGTGCCCGCCGGGGTCGAGCCCACCGGCTCGTTCGTCCATCAGATCCCTCCCGCGAACCGGCCCGGCGCCATCCGGTGGCCCGGGTCGAACTGGTCCTTGACTGCGCGCATCAGCGGCAGCGACCGCACCGGGCCCCAGAGGTCCATCAGGTCCCTTGCCCGGGGCGGAGCATGCACCACTACGGCGCTGGCCAGCACGGGAGGCCCGTCGCGAACCAGGGCCGGCGCGGGCCGCGCGTCACCGGCCCCGCGGGCCAGCGCATCGCGCAGCCCGGACACGAACGCCGCGACCGCGGCCGGGTCCGCGTCCGGCCCGACCGCCGCGTAGATCACCCCGGCCGCGGCGGATCCGCCGACGGCCGGGTCGAGTCCGGCGGCCAGGGCCGCGGCGTCGACCGCGCGCAGGATCTGTGGCAGTCCAGCGGCCCAGAACCCGATCCGGATCAGCGTGCCGGCCTGCTCGGCGTCCGCCGCGTCGCCCGGCTGCCCGTCACCGGGCGGGCCGTTGCCGTTCGCCGGCCACCCCCACCAGAGCGGCGCGGACGGCTGCGTGGCCGCTCCCTTGCCGAGCAGCACGCCCATCAGGCCGGTCCGTTCCGCCGTGCCGTCCGGGTCTCCCTCCACCAGCACGGCCACCCGCACGGGCTGGTCTCGTGCCGGGCGGTCCAGTTCGATGGCCGACGGTGCCAGTTCGCTGCCCGCCGCTGCGGCGACCGCCCGGTACGCCTCGTCCGGGCCGTCGCAGTCCACCGTGACGTAGGCGGCGGAGGCAGGCCGGGGATGCAACCGGAACACCGCCTCCACGATCAGCCCCAGCGTCCCAAACGAGCCGGTGAACAGCTTGCCCAGGTCGTAGCCTGCGACGTTCTTGACCACCTTGCCGCCCGAGCGGGCCACGGCGCCGTCGGCGCGGACCACGGTGATCCCGATCAGCAGGTCCCGTGGCGTCCCGTAGCGCAGGCGGCGCGGCCCGGCGGCCCCGGTCGCGAGGGTCCCGCCGACGGTCGCGCCCAGCCATGCCGGCGCGGCCGCCCGGGGCGGCG